>JACJYS010000010.1 GCA_020635995.1 Chitinophagales bacterium
CTAATTGCTGCCAATATTGTTTATTTCCTACAGGGTACAATTCATTTTTAAAAAAAGTTGAGTTATCTATAAGTTTTAAAGAGTCAAAATAACAATTGTTATCCTTGTTTTTTAAAATAATCGTGTCCCCAGAAGAATAATTATAAAAGAAAAAGTCAACAAATTTATTCTCAATAGTTACAAATAGCTTGTCATCACTTATTACTAATTCAACATTATCCTTCCTCCATACTCCCTCTATGTTATTTTGATTACAAGAGAACAAAACAATAGTATGAATAATTAATAAAAATCTTTTCATGTTAAAATTTAATTTTGTCCACCAAATATCCACCAATCAGCTTCCTTTCTACTTTTGTATTTACCAATTTGCTTATAAATAATTTCTTTCGCCTTTTCATTAGCTGAATCAAACATTTCTTTATCTGACATTTCCATTATATTTCTTGCTTCAGGACTAAGAATTAAAGGAAGTTGTTCACTGCCTTGGAAAAATTTTACAATTGATTTTTTTAACTGTTTATACTCATTATAGTAAGCGAACATAATATGTTCCTGTTGTTCTTTAAAGTAACTTCCCCCAGCACCACCTAAAAATGCATTTATCATTCCTCCTATTGGAGTTCCATCATTAACGTTAACAAAAGCAATGCCTGAGGACATACCTTCCCATATTGTTCTCATCTCAACATTACTTTTACCTTTAGGTGAGCTGAAAAAAGGAATATTAGATGTGTTAGGAAAAACTGGTTGCATTTGTGTCGAATTTTGGAATGCATACTTTAGTAAATCTTGCGAAATATCTTGCTTATCTCTGATACCTTCAAAATATTTTGAACTTGCATATTTGATAGTTCCGACAGAATTACCATCTCTATCAAAAACATTTATGTTAATCTCAGTGTTTTTCATTCCTTCTGTTTTTTCTGCTTGAAAACTATAATCATCTAAATCAAATCCTACTAAGTCTTCCATTACAGTTTTTTGTTCATTCCTTCCACTAGCATATATTTGGTTAGTAGGGTCATCTTTTTTTGTGGAACTAGAAGGTGATAGTCCATAGACATCAGTGTACAAAACTGGATTATTATCATATGCAACATAAGGACTCATGTGAGGAAATTGAGCCATTAATGGGTCTAAACTAGTCCATCTACCCAATCTCGGGTCATACTGTCTAAACTCGGTCGTGTACTGATTTCCATCTCCACTAACTTCATCATCTTTTTCCATTCCATTAAACCCAAACCTATAGTTTTCACTGGTGTAAGACCTTCCTGGCATGGTCATACCGAACGGGTAGTAGTTTTTTACACTTAATTTTGTATAATATGTAGCTTGATTTTGCACTTAGCTTAACCAAATGTAAGAAATATTTTTGTAATCAGATTGTTAGAAGGGAACTTCTGACAGCACGAGATCTGTATTATGCCATAAAAACACCTAACCTAACCCAAAAACGTCATTGCCGCAAAGGCGGTAATCCCAAACTACAATGAGATGCCTGCTTCCGCAGGCATGACGAGTGAGATAGAAAATGTAAACACACAAACATAACCTAACAAATACCATCAACTTTGGTTATTAAACCTATCGGGTTAAGAGGATGAGATTGGACTATTATATTGTATAAACTACTACTTTACTGTTTCTTAACCTCTTCTTTCTTATCATTATCGTAAGCTTCAAACAAGTCATTTTTATTGTACAAAGCTTCATGAACATTCATACAGTGGTCGCCTATTCTTTCTGCTCTGTTTACAAAATCTATAAAAATAACTCCCGCTCTTGCAGAATACACACCACTTTCTAAACGAACAAAATGCTGGGTAAAAATTTTCTTTCTCAACTTATTAATCTTCCTTTCGGTATTAATAATTTGCTCTAAGTTAAACTTGTCTTTTTTGCCCTCTATGTGGTTTTTTACCAGCCCAATAGCTTCAGAAGTGTATTCCATTAGCTCTTTAAGTTCTTCTTTAGCATTAGGTGGCAGTTCTACGTTTTCACGTTTTAAACGTTCGTAGTTTTTGCTCATCTCATAAATAATATCAGCTATACGTTCTAAATCATTAGAAGTGCTAAGCATTCCTCTTATTTCTGTAGTATTAGCTTTGGTTAAATCGCTTTCAGAAACCTTAGTTAAGTAATCAGAAATTTCTAAATCTATACTATCGGTTATTTCCTCTCTATTTTTAATTTTCTTCAATAATTTTTCTGGATTTTTCTGCTTTTCAAAAAATAAAGAATTGATATTGCTATCCATTTTATAAACAAGCGTAGAAAACATTTCTATTTCTTTTTTAGCATTTTCTAAAGCTAAAGAAGGAGCGTTTAAAAATCCGCTTGAAATATATTTTAGTTTAAATTCTTCTGCATCATCATCTTCCGATTTAACAGATTTTTCGGCTATGCGAACCAACCACGGCACAAAAGGCAACAGCAACAATACATTGCTGGCGTTAAAAACTGTATGGAATACTGCCAATCCAAGCGATGCCGCATGAGGGTCATCAAAAGGGTTTCCATCGCCTATTTCTAATCCTATTAAATTACCTGCAAATTTTGTAGCTCCGGGAATAATATATTTTAAGAATAAAGGCATTGCCAAAATCATCCAAGAGACCCCTATTATATTAAATAGAGAGTGGATTCTTGCTGAACGCTTGGCATTTACATTAGCCACTAAAGAAGCCAATTCCGCTGTAATTGTTGTACCTATATTTTCGCCTAAAATCATGGCGGCACCTACATTAAAAGGAATTACTCCTGCCATTACCAGTGCTAAAGTAAGCGTCATTGATGCACTTGAAGACTGCATAATAACGGTAATTAATGCTCCTAATGCCACAAAAATTATAGAAGTTAAAATGCCGTAGTTAGAAAATTTAGTAAAAAATTGTACTAAAGGAGAATCTGGACCCAATTCCGGAACTGAATCTTTTAGCTCGCTTAAACCCATAAAAAGTAAGGCAAATCCTATTAAAAACTGCCCCCAAAATTTCCAATTGCCTTTATTAGAAAATAACATGGGGAAACCAATACCTATAATAGGCAGAGCAATAGTGGCTATTTTAAATTTTCCTACAATATTTACCAGCCAACCCGTAATAGTTGTACCAATATTAGCTCCCATCATTACTCCTGCCGATTCTACCAAAGTTAACAACCCGGCATTTACAAAACTAACTGTCATAACTGTGGTGGCAGAAGACGATTGCAAAAGTGCCGTAATAACAAACCCTACCAATACTCCTAAAACTCTGTTTTGAGTCATAGTACGTAGAGCTTTTCTCATAGTATCTCCTGCGGCATTTTGTATGCCTTCACTCATTACCTTCATGCCATACATAAAGAAACCAAGTGCTCCAACTATTCTAAGTATTGTCCAAAAAATTTCCATTTTTTATATTGGGTTTATTATAAAGTACAAAAATAAAGTGCCTAATGTTAAGCTAATGTTATCATTTATTTTCTTTGTGCATTAACTTCGTATAAAATCATACCAGCCGATACCGAAACATTTAAAGAATTAATTTCTCCTTTCATAGGAATAATAAATAAATGGTCGGCTTTATCTTTTGTAATACCACTAATTCCTCTCCCTTCGCTACCCAAAACTATGGCTGTAGGATAAGTAAAATCTATGGCACTAATTGCTATATCAGTTTCTAAACTTGAAGCTACTATTTGTATGCCACTCATTTTTAAATAATCATATACCTCCGCTAAATTGTTTTCTCTACAAATAGGAATATTATGTATGGCTCCGGCACTTGCTTTTATGGTTTCTGAATTTATGGGAGAATTGCCTTTTTCTGTAGTAATAATAGCATGCACACCCATTGCCTCTGCTGTACGAGCTATAGCACCAAAATTTCTAACATCTGTAATGCCATCTACAATTAAAAATAATGCCGTTTCGCCTTTAGTTAATATCTGATTGTAAATATCGTCTAACTTAAAATATTTTATTTCGCCATAAAAACCAACTACGCCCTGATGATTAGGTTTTTCGTGCTGATAAACAGGGAAAAGCATGTAGTCTATTTTCTCTTTGGGCACAGTACGCAATGAAATTCTTTGTTCTTTACAAATAGTTTTTATTTCGTCTATTTCTCTCCCCGATGCTCCTTTTTGAATCAATATTTTTTCAACAGCTGTATCGCTTTTTAAAATTTCTAAAGCCGGCTGTCTTCCTATAAAAATATCTTTTTTCTTCATTTAATTAGATTTCTTAAAAATATAAACAACCGATGAAGCACTTTCTGCATCAAAAAAACCTTCGGTAAAAGAAGCAATTCCTATTATAAATGCTCTAAACTTGCCTAAAAAATTAGATTGCTTATTTTTTTCACTTAAAAGTGCAATATAAAATGGGTCAAAAGGCATAGCATAAGATTTTTGATGAACAAAACCATGCTGTTTTGCTAACTCTTTCATTGAATTAGGCGAAAAATGCCAAAGATGCTTAGGCAAATCGTAAGCCGCCCAATATTTTTGGTACATTTTTGCATCGTAAGAAGTATAATTTGGAACAGCAATAGCCAATGTGCCATTATTGTTTAACAAAGTTCTAAAATGCTCAAAATAATCGTGTAAATCATGTACGTGCTCCAACACATGCCACATACTTATAGCATCAAATTTATTTTGTGCTACTATACTTGCTAAATTGTCTTTTAACTGCAAATTGAAATTCTTTTGAGCCTGATTTCTTGCTGTGGCATCGGGTTCAAAACCGGTGGCTTTAACACCATTATTATTGGCATAATTAACAAAATATCCTGTGCCGGCACCTATATCTAAAAGTGTACTTATTTTATTTTGTTTAGTTATATATTTCAGCTTTTGCCCCAGCATATAATTTCTTACTTTATGATACAGTTTAAAGAAAAGTCCTTCTTTAGTATCGGTATGAGAAACATAATCGGCATGCTCATAGTATTTGCCAATATTTTGAGCATCGGGAGCATTTACGGTATAAGCAAAACCACATTCTTGGCACTTATTAATAGTAAAATCCTCTTGCGAAACGCAAAAATCTTTGCTATCTAAATGCTTAATTATTTTATGGCTATTACAAACTAAACAAGTGTTCATGTTTTACTTTTTGTCTTCGCCTAAAAATGGATAACGATAATCTGTAGGAGGCACAAAAGTTTCTTTTATGGTTCTCATACTTACCCAGCGAAGCAAATTGTGCTTAGAGCCTGCTTTATCATTAGTTCCACTAGCTCTGGCTCCGCCAAAAGGCTGCTGTCCTACTACTGCCCCGGTAGGTTTGTCGTTAACATAAAAATTTCCTGCTGCGTGTTTTAATGCCTTGTGTGCTTCTACTATTGCATATCTATCTTGGCTAAACACAGCTCCTGTAAGTGCATAAGGAGAAGTTTCATCTACTAATTTTAAAGTTTCTGTCCATTTGTTTTCGTCATAAACATATATAGTTAAAACAGGACCAAAAAGCTCTTCTACCATAGTAGTATATTTAGGATTTGAAGTAACAATAACCGTAGGTTCTATAAAATACCCTTTAGATTTATCATACTTACCTCCAGCTATTATTTCGGCATCTTTATCTTTTTTAGCTTGGTCTATATATCCTGCCAATCTATCAAAAGATTTTTCGTCTATAACGGCATTAATAAAATTGCCAAAATCTTCTACATCGCCCATTTTAAATGAAGCTAAATCGGCTACTAAAGAATCTTTTACTGTAGCCCACAAATTTGAAGGAATATAAGCTCTTGACGCAGCAGAACATTTTTGTCCTTGATATTCAAAAGCACCTCTGCTTAATGCTGTAGCCACTTGTTTAGCATGAGCACTTGGGTGTGCTAAAATAAAATCTTTACCGCCTGTCTCGCCCACTATTCGTGGATAAGTTTTGTAGTTAGCTATATTATTTCCTATGGTTTTCCACATAAACTGAAAAGTACCTGTAGAACCCGTAAAATGGATACCTGCAAAATCGGGATGACTAAAACATACATCTCCGGCTACAGGTCCATCGGTAAATACCATATTGATTACGCCATCGGGCAAGCCTGCTTCTTTAAACAACTGCATAATAAAATGTGCTGAATATGCCTGCGTTACACTTGGCTTCCATACTATTGTATTTCCCATCATAGCAGGAGCAGCACTTAAATTAGCACATATTGAAGTAAAATTAAATGGTGTTACGGCAAATACAAAACCTTCTAAAGGTCTGTATTCCAGTCTGTTCCACATTCCAGGGTTGCTTTCGGGTTGCTCTTTGTACAATTCAGTCATATATTGCACATTAAACTTAAAGAAATCTATCAGCTCGCAAGCAGCATCTATTTCTGCTTGAAAAATATTTTTACTTTGCCCTAACATGGTAGAGCCATTTAATAAATCTCTATAAGGCCCTGCCAATAAATCGGCAGCTTTTAAAAATATGGCGGCACGTTCTTCCCAAGGTGTATTTTCCCATGCTTCTTTAGCGTTTAAGGCTGCTTTTATGGCATCTTCTACGTGCTTAGCTGTTCCTTTATTGTAAGTGCCCAATTTGTGTTTTAAATTGTGCGGTGGGTTTATTTCTATTTTATCATCGGTAAAAACTTCCTTCCCTCCTATTATCATAGGAATATCTATAGTTTTACTTTTAAGAGTTTTAAGGGTTTTTTCTATACTTTTTCTTTCCGCTGAACCTATAGCATAAGCTTTAACCGGCTCGTTTTTAGCAAGAGGTACATTAAAAAATGCGTTTGACATAATTATTTTATTTGTTTTGAGACTGCAAAGATAAGTTTTCTATAAACTTTATAGCTAAAATTGGCGTATGTTTACACTATACAGAATAAGGATTTTAAAAAATTATGAAGTTTTTTATCTTTCTTATAGTTTATACCGATTAGGAATATATAATAGTCCAATTTCGGCTACGCCTCATTGTACTAAATAAATTATCTAACGGCATTTGCCATTGTAAAACACAAAATAGATTAGACTATTTTGTGTTAACTACTTTCTGCTTACTAATGAAGATTTTAAGTACAATCTATTCATTCTTGCTATGTTTTCTAAAGAAATTCCTTTAGGGCATTCTGCTTCGCAAGCTCCGGTATTGGTACAGTTTCCAAAACCTTCTTTATCCATTTGGTGTACCATGTTTAATACTCTTTCTTCACTTTCTACTTTGCCTTGTGGCAATAAAGCTAACTGAGAAACTTTAGCTGAAACAAACAACATAGCACTGGCATTTTTGCAGGCTGCCACACATGCTCCACAGCCTATGCAAGTAGCTGCATCAAAAGCTAAATCGGCATCTTCTTTTGGTATAGGAATAGCATTTGCATCTTGCGTATTTCCACTTGTATTTACCGATACAAAACCACCTGCTTGAATTATTCTATCAAAAGCACCTCTATCTACTACTAAATCTTTAATAACAGGGAAAGGCTCTGCACGCCATGGTTCTATGGTTATAGTATCGCCATCTTTAAAACTACGCATGTGTAGCTGGCAAGTGGTAACTCTTTCTCCTGGTCCATGAGGTTGTCCATTAATAAACATAGAGCACATTCCACAGATGCCTTCTCTACAGTCATGGTCAAAAGCAACGGGTTCTTCGCCTTTTTCAACTAATTCTATATTCAGTTCATCTATCATTTCTAAAAACGAAGAATCGGGAGAAATATCTTTCACTTTATATTCCACCATTTTGCCTTTGTCATTTCCGTTTTTCTGACGCCAAATTTTTAATGTTAGATTCATATCTTTTTATTTTTACGCTAATTAGCTGGTTAGCTTTTAGCTGTTTAGTCTTTTTTTAAATTATTAATAAAGCCATTTATCATTTTAGCTTCTTCTATAATTATATTATTAATCTTATCAAAAGATTCTACCTCAATATAGTTTAATTCTTTTGATAAATAAATTTGAGTTTCTAATTCCATTAAAGATCCTCTTGAAATATACAAAAAGTTAGCAAACTGTTTATTGGTATGTCGCCCCCATCCCTCAGCAATATTGCTGGGTATTGATACTGCACACCTTCTTAGTTGTTGCTTCAAACCAAAGTTTTCTTCACTTGGGAAAGTACTTGTTACAGAATAAATTTCTTTAACTAATTCAATTCCTTTCATCCAAATCTTTAAATCTTTATATGAATTAAATTTACTCATACATCTTTTAAAACAACTTTTCTAAATTACTAACAAGCTAATCAGCTACCAAGCTATTTATAACTTCTCGTTTTTAACTCTATATCTTTAAAAGTCAACTCTTCTTTATGCAATACTGGCTCTTCATTATCGCCTTTATATTCCCACGCTGCCACATAAGCAAAGTTTTTATCATCACGCAAAGCTTCTCCATCTTCTGTTTGATATTCTTCTCTAAAATGTCCTCCGCAAGATTCATTTCTGTGCAACGCATCTTTAGCAAATAATTCGCCTAATTCTAAGAAATCTGCCACTCTGCCTGCTTTTTCTAATTCTTGGTTAAATGAATTGGCATCTCCCGGCACAAATACGTCTTTCCAAAATTCTTCGCGTATTTCTCTTATTTCTTTAATAGCATCTTTTAGTCCTTTTTCATTACGTGCCATTCCCACTTTATGCCACATTACTTGTCCTAATTTTTTGTGGAAATAATCTACCGGCTTGTTGCCTTTATTATTTATAAAAAAGTCTATTCTTTCTTTAACTGCTTTTTCGGCTACATCAAATTCTGATGTATTTGTAGGAATAGCACCCGTTCTAATATCATTAGCTAAATAATCGCCTATAGTGTATGGCAATACAAAATATCCGTCTGCTAAGCCTTGCATTAAAGCCGAAGCTCCTAATCTATTGGCTCCATGATCCGAGAAATTACACTCTCCTGTGGCATATAAACCCGGTACGGTGGTCATTAAATTATAATCTACCCAAGTGCCTCCCATAGTGTAATGCACCGCAGGATAAATCATCATTGGAGTTTCGTAAGGATTTTCGTCAACTATTTGTTCGTACATTTCAAATAAGTTGCCGTACTTTTCTTTAATAACTTCTTTACCCAATCGGGTTACTTCTGCTTTATTTCCTGTATCAATTCCATGCAATCTGGCTTGTATTTCTCCATAACGTTGTATAGCTGATGAGAAATCTAAATAAACGGCTTCCCCAGTTTTATTTACACCAAATCCGGCATCACATCTTTCTTTAGCTGCTCTTGAAGCAACATCTCTTGGCACTAAGTTTCCAAAAGCGGGGTATCTTCTCTCTAAATAATAATCTCTATCTTCTTCTTTTATTTGTGTTGGTTTTAATGAACCGTTTCTTAATGCGTCAACATCTTTTTTATGTTTTGGCACCCATATTCTTCCATCATTTCTTAATGATTCTGACATTAAAGTCAATTTACTTTGGTGCTCTCCACTTCGTGGAATACACGTTGGGTGAATTTGGGTATAGCATGGATTGGCAAAAAATGCTCCTTTTTTATACGATTTCCATGAAGCGGTAACATTGCTTCCCATAGCATTGGTAGATAAAAAGAATACATTTCCGTATCCTCCACTGGCTAAAACTACCGCATGAGCCGAATGTCTTTCTATTTCTCCGGTTATTAAGTTTCTGGCTATTATTCCTCTTGCTTTTCCATCTACTATAACAACGTCTAACATTTCATGACGGTTAAACATTTGTACTTTTCCTATGGCTATTTGACGGCTTAATGCAGAATATGCTCCTAATAATAACTGCTGTCCTGTTTGCCCAGCGGCATAAAATGTACGCGACACCAAAACACCACCAAATGAACGATTATCTAATAATCCTCCATATTCTCGGGCAAAAGGAACGCCTTGTGCTACACACTGGTCTATAATATTAGCCGATACTTCTGCCAAACGATATACATTGGCTTCACGGCTTCTGTAATCGCCACCTTTTACGGTATCATAAAACAATCTATAAACAGAATCGCCATCGCCTTGATAGTTTTTAGCGGCATTTATACCTCCTTGTGCCGCTATAGAGTGTGCTCTTCTTGGACTATCTTGAAAACAAAATGATTTAACATTGTATCCTAATTCTCCTAATGTAGCTGCTGCCGATGCTCCTGCTAATCCTGTACCTACTACAATTACATCAATTCTTCTTTTATTGGCAGGATTAACTAAGTTTATATGTTCTTTATATTTTTCCCACTTTTCGCTTATTACTTTACCCTCAGGTACTTTTGAATCTAATATGCTCATTGTTTATGATAGTTTTAATTGAATAAATAATGGTAAATTGCTATAAAAGCAAATCCTAAAGGCAAAAACACGCTATAAATAATGCCTACCGCCTTTATTATAGGAGTATATTTAGGATGATTAGCTCCCACTGACTGAAAAGCCGATGAAAACCCGTGGTTAGTATGCAAACCTAAAAACGCAAATGCTAATATGTAAATAATAACACGCCAAATATCTTGAAATTTAGCTACCAATTCTTCATAATATCTAAATTCTCCGTGTGCATTTAATCCTGTCATATCGCCATGTCCGTATTTTACAATCATTTCGTGTACCCAAAAATCATAAAGGTGCAAACCTAAAAACAGCAATATTGCCAATCCGGAATATATCATGTTTTTACTAATTTTAGAACCACCGGATTTGTTTTTAGAATAATACTTAATTGGTCGTGCCGATTTATTTTTAGTTTCTAAAATAAAAGCCATCACAAAGTGAAAAATAATTCCAAACATTAACACAGGTTGCATTACATACTGTATTAAAGAATTAGTTCCCATAAATTGTGAAGTTTGATTAAAAGCATCGGGGCTGACTACTGATAGGAAATTGATAGAGAAATGCTGTAGTAAGAAAAACATTAAGAAAAATCCTGATAAAGCCATTAAGAACTTACGTCCTATTGAAGACATTTTAGACATGTTTTATATTTTTATGCAAAGTTAAGGAGCATTCGTATTAAAGACAAGTTATTGCTAAATAATACCTTAGAAGTTTATAAATTTAGAAAAACTCTAAATAAGCCTAAACAGATAAATGCATTAACACATCACTTAAAGAATCTACTTTGGTTAAACCTGTATCTTCCGGTACTTCTTTATCTGTTACAAAAAAGCATTCCATGCCTAAAGTAAGACCAAAACGCATATCGGTAAGCTTATCTCCTACCATTACGCATTTATTAAAATCTATTTCGGGAAAATCTCTTTTAGCCCACATTGCCATTCCTATTTCCGGTTTTCTGCATGGCGATTCATCTTCTTCTAAATCGGGACAATAATAAATTCGGTCTATTTTTCCGCCTTCTTCTTTAACAGCCTCTGTAAGTTGGTTATGAATATCGTGAAGCTGCTCTTTAGTCATAAGTTTTTTGCCTATGCCTTGCTGGTTGGTTACTACTATTACCCTACCAAACATCATACTGAAATAGCGTAAAGCACGCATCACATCGGGTAGAAACTCAAACTCCTCCCATGTGGTAACGTAACCGCCTTCAATATTTTTGTTAATAACACCATCTCTGTCAAGAAACAAAGTCCATGTTTCATCTACTTGTAATTGCTTACTCATTGAATAATTTTTGTTCTACTAATTCACAAATAATATGTCCTAATAATAAATGACATTCTTGAATGCGTGGCGTAATTTCTGAAGGAATTTTTACAGAAAAATCAGCAATTGAGTCAAGAATACTTTCCTTTTGTCCTGTAAATGAAACTACAGCCACACCCATTTCTTTAGCTTTTTCAGCCACTTTTATAATGTTTTTTGATTGCCCCGAAGTGCTAAAAACCCAAAGCACATCTCCTTTTGTAGCTTTAGCTTCAAGCATGCGAGCAAATACATTTTCAAAGCCATAATCATTTGAAATAGCCGTAATGGCAGCCATGTTTACATTAAGTGCTTCTACGGGCAAGGCTTTTCTATTCAAATAAAACCTACCAGAAAATTCTGCGGCTATATGCAAAGCATCGGCTGCACTGCCGCCATTGCCACATAAATAAACGGCTTGTTCTTTTTTCAACTTTTGCGATAAGAAAACTACAAGATGCTCAACTGTTTCCTCCGTATTTTTATCTGCCAACAATTTTTGTTTAAGCAATACGCTTTCTTGAATTATATGTTGAATTTTATTCTTCAAGCTGTTTATTTTTTACCGTAATAGTTTTTTACAAAGCCTTCTGCTTCTTTTTTTCCCAATATTTTTTGCCACAAAGCATACAGCAAGCCTGCACCATAGGCAAACACTTGAATATTTAATGTAACAATAGAAAGCAAAGCTACTTTTATATTTTTATACATCCAAAAAGATTGTGCAAATGCCGCCAGACAAACCATGCCATGCAATAGCAAAACTAAATTTAAGATTTGACTAAAAAAAGGAGAAATAAAAGATAAGATTATTAAAATAACATAAGCAGACAATACAATAGCCGGGAAAAAATGTATGGGCTTCAACATTTGTTTATGTAAAGTTCCCAAATTAACTCGGGCAACGCCCCAATTAAAAATCTGTCGGAAAAACTTAGGAATACTTGTTCTTCTTTTATGAAAAACAATAGCATCGGGCACAAAACCTACTTTAAAGCCTGCTTCATAAATTCGGGCAGAAAAATCCATATCCTGACCATGACGCAGGGCGTTCATACCTCCTATTTTTTCAAAAACTTTTCTGTTGATACCCATATTAAAACTACGGGGATAAAACTTACCAACACTTTTTTTATTGCCTCTTGTACCTCCTGTACCTAAAAAAGAAGTCATACTATAATTTATAGCTTTAACCATAGGCGAAAAATCGGGATGAGCACCATCGGGACCACCAAAGGCGTCCAATTTTTGCGTTTCCACAGCTTTATCAATTTCTTTGAGATAATTAGGCGTAAATAAGCAATCGGAATCCATAAAAATAAAATACTGAGAGGCAGATTGGCTCATACCATTATTTCTAGCAGCACCGGGTCCTTTATTTGTTTGGTAAATGGCTCTTACATGTAAACCCGATTTAGATTGATAACTTTCTATAAATTCTTTAAATCCATCGTTAGAACCATCATCTACAAAAAGGAGTTCAAACATATTGCGTTCAAACTGTAGTTCTTCGGCAGATTTAAGAAGTTCTTTTACTTCATCTAAACGATTATAAACAGCTATGATTATGGAGTATTTAAACATTACTTTTTAGGCATAATAATATAATAAGCACAAGTGGTATAAAAATTTCTAAAAAACGGAATAGACCTTAAAATAGGGAATTGCTTTCTTGGCTTTAAATGAAATTTTATTTCATAATTAGGGTTAATTAAATACAAGGTTTCATCTAAAATTTGCCAGCCGCTATTTTTTACTGCACGCTTAAACCGTTCTATTGAAATACCTGTTGATTTAACTTCTAATAAAGAATTTATAGCATAATCAGATTCCCCAAACAATTTCAAAACATTTTTATACAAAAAAGCAGGTAAAATATGAAAGTAAGGCACTTTTTTCAAAAAACTTTTACAGCCCTGCTGATGCCCACCAAAAGGCATATACCAAGGCGGAAAACCAAAGAAAATAACTCCATCGGGTTTTACAAATTTATGAAGAAATGCTACAAACTTTTCTTGATTGGGAATGTGTTCAATTACATCACGCATCATTATAATATCAAACTGTCCAAAGTCTTCATGGTTGGTATCATAGATGTCCTTACAAATAAACCTTACTTTATCATTTGGTTTGCAAAACTTTTTTGTATAATGAGTAGCCCTATTAAGTTGCATTTCATTTAAGTCAATCCCTACAACTTCGCACCCCAAATCAATAAAATATTTTAAATTGCCACCTTCTCCGCAACCAATCTCTAAAATTTTTAACGTTTTATCTATTTTCTTATAAGCAGATATATAAGGAATAACATACCTTTCTGTAGTTAAGAATTGTTCATTAAAATACAATTCTCTATTATTTCTTCTTAATTCTGTTGAATTCACGCTACAAAGAAAAAAAAAATGTTTTACTTTGTTTCAAAATACATATAACATGTTTAAAAAAAATAAAAAAAAATTATTTCACCTTTTATCCATATTTGTAATATTAATATTTTCATGTGTTCTTTTTTTTCCGCAATTAAATGGTTCTAAAGTTGAAGCCGGAGATATGGTTAGTTCTGACGCAAAATCAAAACACATTAAAGAATATATGCAGAACAATAATGATTTAATTTATTGGAATGCAGCCCAATTTTCCGGTGGACCCATATATTTATTAGCTTTAGGTAAGAAAAATAATATTATGGGATACATTGACAAAGCAATTACATTCAATCATGCTGCTCCCATTGGTTTATTTTTTGCGTTAGGACTAGTTTTATATATTTCTCTCATCTTTTTAAATATTGATTGGAAACTAAGTTTAGTGCTGAGTTTAGTCCATATGGTCAGCTTAATGAATTTTACCTTACTAGAAGCCGGGCATTATTCTAAGCTATATACATTAGCTTATCTGCCTCTCATATTGTCAGGAATAATACAAACCTTTAAAAATAGATTCATTTCTGGAGGGATATTTGTAGCAATAGGTATGTCATTGGCTATTTATTCGGGGCATGTTCAAATGGTATATTATCTTGGCATTAGCATTGCTTTCTTTTTAATTCCTTTGCTAATAAAATCTATTAGAGCAACCAATAAAAGTAATCTATTGAAGATAATTCCTATTTTATTAGTAGCCTTACTCTTTGGCGTTTTATCCAATTTTTCTCAGTTATACTCTTCATTAAAGTTTTCCGAAAAAACAATGAGAGGTGGAGATGTGCTGGAACAAGAGGCTTCTCCCGAAAACAAAGTTGGTTTAGATTGGGAATATGCGATGAATTGGAGTTATACGACTAAAGACTTTTTTAATATAATTGTACCAAGAATTGTAGGTGGTGGTTCACAGGAAAATATAAGTTCCGAAAATCCGCTGGCTAAATTGTTAATTCAAAATGGAGCACTGGTAAAAAATGGAAAAGTTGCTGTACCGGGTTATTGGAGTAGTATGCCATTTACTTCCGGAGGTGCCTATATTGGTGCCGGATTATTTATTCTCTTTGTTATATCGTTAGTTTACCTTAAAAACGAATATACCATAGCATTTTCTTTAGCTTTTTTAGTGATATTTGTTTTGTCTTTAGGTTCAAATTTTCCCATAATAAACAAATTATTCTACAACTATTTCCCCATGTTTGATAAATTTAGAGCCCCAAGTTCTGTAATAGCTATTTTACCCACATTCATAACTATTGGTACCGCATTAGGACTACAAGAAATAATAAGTGCTAAGGATAAAAAAAACATGCGTTTTTTACTACAAGGACTATCTATAGGTGCCGGATTAATAATACTTATTCTAATTATAGGGAATTTGAGTTTTTCTTTTCTTTCTACCAATGATTTAAAATATGATTTTAGTATTCAACAAATTTTCATTGAAGGTCGTAAATCATTATTTAATAATGATGTGTTTAGATCTTTACTTTTCACTTTTTTAACGGCAGGGCTTTTAATATTGTCTTATAAATCTATTATCAAAAAAGATGTTTTCTTATATATTCTATTAGCAATAGTTATGTCATTAGACTTAATTCCTATTTCAAAAAGATATTTTACGGAAGATAATTTTGTTAGTAAAAACAAATACGAACAAAATTTCCAAGCTAGACCTTCTGATATTCAAATAGCTAATTTAGAAAAAAAAGGGAGAGGATTTTATAGGGTATTAGATTTATCTGTAAATACTTTTAATAGTGCTATACCATCTGTACATCACAATCAAATTGGAGGCTATGACCCAACAAAATTGCAACGATATCAAGATATAATTGATTATCATATAGCGAAAAACAACATAAAAGTATTGAATATGTTAAACGCAAAATATATAGTAAATCAAAAAGGAGAAGTACAATCTAATCCTAATGCTAATGGCAATGCTTGGTTTGCATCAAATATAAAATATGTAAGTACAGCTAAAGATGAGATTGAAAGTTTAAATACTATAGATAATAAAACTACTGCCGTTATTAATGAAAAGGATTTCGGAAATAAGTTTAAAACGGGTAATGGAAGTGGTTCAATCACACTAAAAGAATATCAACCCGATAGATTAGTTTATACTAGTAATTCAAATGAAGATGAATTAGCTGTTTTTTCCGAAATTTGGTATGGCGGTAATCCTGATTGGAAAGCGTGGATTGATGGGAATGAAGCAAGCATTATTAGAACAGATTATATATTGAGAGCTATGGAAATTCCTAAAGGGAACCATGAGATTGTAATGGAATTTAAACCTATCCCTATAGGTGGAATAGTTTCCACAATCTTTTCTTTACTATGTATCCTATCTATACCAATATCTTTTTATCCATATTTAAAAAAACAATCTAACGTTTAAGATTAAGTGTTGCCAAAGCATCTTGCTTATTATATTGTACAACACTATAACCATTATTGGTTAATAAATTTAAGCATGATTTTTTTTCATCATTATCTAAGTTTGCTATTTCAAAGTGAATTATTTTGGGTTTAACATTATCAAAATTAATGAGTTTAATAATTTCATAATCATATCCTTCCGCATCAATCTGTAATAAATCAATTTTATTTATGTTATACATATCCAACAATTTTTCAAAATCAATAGAGTCAACTTTGATTGGTTTTCTATATTTCTTTATTTCTTCATATATTTTCTCGTATTCCTTATGTTCCTTTCCTTTACCCTCCTCCCAATAATTATTACCCAAAGCATTTTTATCTGAACTAATAGTTGAAATTCCTTTAGCCCATTTAGGCAATCTTTTCAAGCCATCCTCTGTAATTGTCTGCATTTCTATTGTACCATTCACAGAACTAATCGCCTTGTTTACCAATTCAATATTTGGTATATCCTTATAATTTTTCTTTAATTCTTCAAATAAATGAGGAATAGGTTCTAACAATACTCCATGCATTTTATATTTTTTTGTTAAAAAAAATAAAGGATCAAAAGAAATCCCATCACAGGCACCTATTTGAATAAAAAACATATTAGTACTAGTAGGCAAACTAATTATTGCTTTTTCTAATTCAGATTTGAACAAAGTTGTTTTTAATTTTTTAAAAAATAATTTCATCAAAAAAATATTATTAAACGAAGATACTCAATAAATTGTATAATTCAATTTTGATCTTTACCTTTATCTCAAGATAATTCCTTGAAGAAGCACTTAAACATATTATTATTATACTCAATACCTATAAGCTCTAACAAAATTAATAATTGGGTTGATGGATTTACTACAGCTATAGACATATTAAAGTCAAAATATAATATTATATTCCAAAATATTCAAGAGAAACCATTATCTAAAAATGAAAATGATTATAAGAATATTGATTTAATATTAGTTAAAGCAAATTGGAATTCCTTTCTTGAAAATGAATGTTATCAAAAATTAGGTCATATAAAAATAAAAAAGGCTCTACTAATTTCCGGATCTAAATTTCCTAAAGATGAAGCACATTTACTTTCTTATGATTTACTTTTTTATGAAACAGAATGGTATAAACGATATATAGTAAAACACCCCAATATCATCCATGCTTTTGGAATAGACAGCAGTAAAATGCAAGTTAATGAATCTACAAAGAAAACAATTGACTATTTATCTGTTGGTTCTTTTAAGCTATATAAACGTTTATATTTAATTTTAAGATTTAAAGGAAAAAAATTAATAATAGGCGAGATACCTAAAAAAATTACAAAAAAAAATCTGCAAGATTATTTTATTTATTACACTCTCAAAATATTAGGTATCAAAATAATTGATTTTATGGATTATAAACTATTGAGCAATTATTATAATGCAGCCAAAAATGTATATATACCTGCCAAAATAAATGGCGGTGGAGAAAGAGCCGTGCTTGAAGCAAGAGCATGTGGTGCAAATGTTATAGTAGAAAAAGATAATCCAAAACTATTATCTTTAATTAACTCACCGATATACAACCACATATATTATGCAGAACAATTAGAAAAAGGAATTAATTCATTAATATGAAATCAATAAAGCTATATTGGTGGCAACCAAAGCAATACAAAAAATTTAATTTAAGAGGATTTCTTAGTGGTGAAATGAAACGGTATAAAAATGTACCATCTAATTTTGGTGATGAATTATCTGCATATATAGTATCCAAAGCATTAGAAAGACAAGTAATTAAAGCCGATAAAAATGAATCTGGCAAGTTATTATCCATAGGCTCTATACTTCATCATGCTAAAAATAATGATGTGATATGGGGAAGTGGTATTAATGGAAAATATATAAACAGAAAAATAAAAGCCCACCCATTAACCATTTTGAGTGTTAGAGGACCTTTAACAAGAGATATTTTACTTAAAAACAGTTTTAAAGTACCTGAAATATATGGAGACCCGGGCATTCTAGTTTCAAAATATTACACTCCTAAAGATGCTCAAAAAAAAGAATATGTTTTTGTGCCTCATTTTTCTGAAATTGAACAGGCAAAAAAAATAGTCCCTATTGAAAATATTGTACTACCCACCAATGATTTGTTTAGTGTTATAGATAATATTTTCAATGCAGAATTAGTAATTTCATCTTCTTTACATGGTATAATAGTAGCAGAATCTTATGGAATTCCTGCTATACTATTCAAATTTACAGATAATGAACCCATGTTTAAATATGAAGACTATTACAAAGGAACAAATAGATTAAATTATAAATTTGCTACCACCTTAGAACAAGCTTTTAATATAAAAGAAATTGTAAAACCTATCTACAACAGTGAACTTCTTATTCAAATTTTAAAAGAATATTATGCTTAAATTTATTCTACAAAATATTTTTAATTTTATAGTGCCCCCTCCATATTCTATCAGAAATAGAAGAAATATTACCTCAGATTCAACTAGTTTCCACAATGGAAATTTAGTAATAAGAGGACGTGGAAAAGTAGAAATTGGCAAATATTGTGCACTTGGAAAAAACATATCTATTATTACAGAAAATCATGATACTAATTTTGCTTCAATTCAAGGTTTTTTTTACAAAAAGTACTATAACAACATTCATCCCGGAGATTTAATAAAACAAAACAAAAACAAGATTAAAGGAGATACTTTGATAGGCAATGATGTTTGGATTGGAGATAGTGTAATAATTTTAAGTGGTGCAAAAATAGGCGATGGCTGTTGTATTGCAGCGGGAAGTGTTGTTACTAAAGATATTCCATCATATAGCATTGTTGCCGGAGTACCGGCAAAAATTATTAAATATAGATTTAAAAATGAAATAATAGAAGAACTACTAAATATGAAATGGTGGAATTGGGATAATTCTAAAATAACAAAAAATAAAGATTTTTTTTATACAGACTTAAATCAAGTAAACATTGATGAACTCAGAAACTTAATTCAATAAATATGAAAATATTGATAGTTGCTAATGAAACTGAACGAAATACTTTTATAACTAATTTAGTTTCTTCTATTCAAAATTTAGCCGATGTTTACACCGGAATTTCGCACTTTTGGAGTGATGAAAACTCATTTGATATTATCCACATTCATTGGCCGGAACACCTTTCTTATAAAGTGAATAGAAAATCGTTTCCACCTTATTTGGGTAGATTAAAAAAAATAAAAACAAGACTTGATTTTTTAAAAAAACAAGGAAGCAAAATTGTTTATACTAGACATAATGTTCAATCAAATGAAAATGAAAAAGGATTTAAACAGCTATATGATTTAATAAATACAAATGCTAGCGGTATTATACACATGGCAAAATACTCGTTAGATGAATATAAAATACATTATCCGAAAAAAAATGTAGAACATACTATAATACCCCATGGGTGGTACAATAATATCCCTAATATTATTGATAAAAAATCGGCTAGAAATTTTTTGAATATAGATAAAAATACTTTTGTAATATTAGCTTTTGGAGCTATAAGAAATATAAAAGAAGAAAATTTTATTATAAAAGCTTTTAAACAACTAAACCACAAGGATAAACTATTAATAATACCAAGAGGATATTATAATAATGAAATACTTCTTTATAGATTTTTAGACTTTATTAAATTCCCTTTATATAAATATATTACTAAAAAAAAGTCTAAGCGTCTTTCTACTAACAAAATACAATGGAATCAAGAATTTACAGCAATAGATAAAATACAATACTACTTTAATGCAGCAGATATTATACTTATTCCAAGGTTAAACATACTAAATTCAGGCAATGTTCCTATGGCATTTTATTTCAAAAAACCAGTAATTGGTCCCAATAAAGGCAATGTAGGATATATTCTTAATGAAACAAACAATCTTGTTTTTAATACTGATGATATTACAACTCTTACAACAAAATTTGAAGACGGTATAACCTATAGCAAAAGTAGTAAAGGACAAGAAAATTATGAATATGCTAAAACCAACTGGAACTGGGAAACTATTGGAAAAAACCATTTAGAATTTTACAACAAATTACTTTTGTAAAAATTTACTAATAAAGGCTTTGTGTATTCCTAACAACAACATAAGAACTATAGAAAAGAATACAATTACACTTCCATTTACTACAATACTTAAATATGGATTATCTATATCAGGCAATTTATAAAAAACAAAATAACTCAATAAAGTAAACATAAAAATGACTACCGTGCCCTTTGAAAAAGGAATCAGCTTACTCTTAAATGCCACTAAAAGAAATGATATAAAATTAGTAATAAAAACAGAAATCAATGACGCTAAAGCAGCACCATTAATACCATATTTAGGAATGAGAACTAAGTTTAAAACTACTACTAAAAGTGACATAAAAATATTTATAAACAAATTAAAATTATAGTATTCAGACATTTCAATTATCTGTTTATTTAATCCAAAACCAATATCTGTAATTTTAGCAATACTTATTAATAAAACAACCACCCAACCTGCTTCATAAATACTACCATTAGGCATAATTTTATATATAGCATCAAGATTAAACCAAATTCCCGAAAATAAAACATACGCTATAAACAATTGAAATAGACTTGATTCTTTATAAATAACTTGAAGCCCTTTAAAATCATTAGATTTTAATTTATTACTTATTATTGGAGATGCTACTTGAACCAGCATACGCTGCGGTATTTCTATAATGGTAGCAATAAAAAAAGCAATGGTATAAATGGCGGCATCAGCAGTCCCCTTCATTGAGCTAATCATAATAGTATCAATACTTTGAATGATAATACTTGACGTAATAGTTAGATATAAAAAAGAATTGTACTTATATGTATCTTTAAATACAGATTTTAGTTTTAGTCTATCGGGAATTTCAATTCTAACCTTCAAAAAGTATAGTACATAAACAGAAATCAGTATAAATGGTAGTACATAAAATGCAGTCATATATAAGATTGTGAAATTATAAAATTTCATTAGACCATAACCATATCCTATCAATATGGCTACAGAAAGCAATCTATTTACTACACTATTAAAAAAGTTAGGAAACACAATCCGTTTACTTACACCTGCTACTACAAAAAAAAATTGCGAAAAAACGATAACAATAGCTAAGAATAAAGGGAAATAAATAAATGAACTTAATTCTTCTGAATTTTGAATAAAGAAACTTAAAATTACATCTTTTAGTAGTACATAAACTAAAGAAAAAAGTAAACATGAAATACTTAAAAAGACAAGATTTGCACCTAAAAATTCTTTATAATTATATTTACTAATGGAAAAATCTGTAGAAGAAAATTTTCTTACAGAAAAAATAACACCCAAAATCATAAATGAATATAATAATATTGAAGATCTTTGAATAGTACTTAAAGTACCTATTTCTTCCGGTGTTAAAAATTTTGGAGTAATAAATAATGTGGTTACAGCCCCAATACCCACTCCCACAAAACCAACCACACTAGCCTTTATACTCTGCCGAGCAATAATTCCCATTGCTTATATCTCCTTCTCTATTAAATAATCATTTCTATCTGGGGAAGTTCTGGCTACTAATTCGCCTAAAAAGCCCGCTAAAAATAGCTGTACGCCCATTACCATTGCCACTAATGCCAAGTAAAAAATAACATTATCTGTTACCAAGGGTGGTTTTATTCCTATTTTCCAAAATACAAATAATGCTTTTTGAACTAATACCCACAAGGTAAATATAAAGCCTATTAAAAACATTAAGCCTCCTAAATATCCAAATACGTGCATAGGACGTTTGCCAAAACGCGTCATAAACATTACCGACATTAAATCTAAAGGACCGTTTATAAAACGCTCTAAGCCAAATTTTGTAGTGCCATACTTGCGTGCTTGATGCTTAACCACCTTCTCTCCTATTTTATCAAAACCCGCCTGCTTTGCTAATACCGGGATATAACGGTGCATATCGCCATACACTTCTACACTTTTAACTACTTCATTTTTGTACGCTTTTAATCCACAGTTCATATCGTGTAGCTTAATACCGCTCATGGCACGCGTAACACCATTATAGACTTTTGTAGGTACTGTTTTAGTTATGGGGTCATATCGTTTTTGTTTCCAACCGCTTACCAAATCATAATTATCCTTAGTAATCATTTTATACAAAGCCGGTATTTCATCCGGACTGTCTTGTAAATCGGCATCCATAGTAATAACTACATCTCCTTGTGCCTTTTCAAATCCTTTTTGCAGAGCAGCCGCTTTGCCATAGTTTCTTTGAAATTTAATGGCTTTTATGTGTTTATTTTTAGAAGCTAATTTTGAAATTTCTTCCCATGTATCGTCTTTACTGCCGTCATCTATATATATAACTTCATAGCTAAAGTCATTTTCTTGCATTACCTTTTCTATCCACTTTTGTAAGTGCGGTATGCTTTCTTCTTCATTATATGACGGTATTACTATTGATAGTTGCATAAGAAATACTATTCTTCAGTATGGTCAAGTATGGTATCTTCTTCTTGTCTTTTTTTAGCTAAAATGGCTGCTGTGGGCAGTCCTATAAAAACACCACCCAATACCGTTGAAAACATTCCCATAATAAACATCCACATTGGTGTCATCATTTTTTTTGTCCACTGCATAGCCATGTCTATTTGTGCATCTTCCATGCCTTGTTCTTCAAATTTTATTTCGTTTTCTAACAATATCTTACTAACCATTTCTTTATCTATAAATGTAACATTGATTATACTGAACGCAGATACTACTAATCCGTAAATAATAGCTAATATCATTACAAATCCGAATATTTGACCAAATGAAGCAAAATTTTTCATCATTTTATCTCTGTATTCCATTGAACCTAAAATAGAAACGGTAATTATAACCAAAAATCCTACCCAACGCAGTTTAGAATCGTAAGGCACATTAACGATGTACATTAGTAAATTAAAAATTATCATAACAACGGCTCCTAAAAGTGCCCACTTTGCTGCTAATCTAAACTTATCATTCATAATATATTGGTTTTGTTTTTATTAATTACACCCAAAACAACACTATTAAATTCTTCTCCTATAAAAGGATTATTTTTCCCTTTTGACAATACTTTTTCCTTTGTAAATTTAGTAGTTTTATTTAAACTGTATAAAGTAAAGTTTGCTTCGCTACCTTTTTCAACTGTAGGCTTTTCTATATTCAGAATTTTATATCCATTGGTTAATTTAGCTATTAATTCTTCTTCTGTTAAGTATTTTTCTGTAGCTTTTTGTGCCACTATAAATGAACAGTCTATGGTACTTGCTCCAAATTTTGCATTTTCAAATTCCACTTTTTTCTCATCTTCATGCAGTGGATTATGTCCGCTATTAATTACATCTATTGTCCCATCTTTTAAGCCTTGTAATAGAGCTTTTACATCTTCTTTGTTTCTTAAATGTGGTTTTACTTTAAAATTTGTATCGTAATCTAATAGTTTTTCATCATCAAAATACAAATTGACTACATTTACGCCAGCAGTTACGTTTAATCCATCCTTTTTTGCTTTTTTAATAAGCTCTACCGATTTTTTAGTAGAAACTTGTACAAAATGCAACCTTGATTGTGTGTATTCTAATAAGTACAAATCTCGGGCAACCATAATTTCTTCTGCCAATTTTGGCGAAGCATGCAAACCCAAACGAGTACTTACTATACCTTCATTCATTTGCCCGTGTCCGCTTATGCTTTCATTGTAAGGGAAACTAAATACTAATCCGTTAAACTTTTTAACATAAAGCAAAGCTCTTTCCATTAGTCCTGCACTTTGTATAGCTTTATTGCCATCGGTAAAAGCCACCGCACCACTTGTGTGCATATCGTAAATTTCGGCTAAATCTACGCCTTTTGTTTCTTGAGAAACTGCTCCCAGTGCATAAGTGTTAGTTAATTTTCCTATGCCTGCATTTTTTACAAATTCTACTTGAGTTTTATTGTCAATAACGGGAAAAGTATTAGGCATAACGCACACCGCTCCATAGCCGGCACGGGCAGCGGCATTTAAGCCACTTTCAAAGTCTTCTCTATATTCAAAACCCGGCTCGTAAATATGCGTGTTCATATCTATCCAGCTTGGAGATAAACTACAAGCTTTGGCATCTACTACTTTGGCTTTATCGGAATTTATTGACTTTGAAATTTCAGAAACTTTACCATTTTCTATTAAAACATCTACCATTTTGTGGTGGTGTTTGCTTTGTGCATCAATTATTGTTACCGATTTTAGAAGTAGTTTCATGCTTAATTGGGTAAAAATCTTAGTATTAAAATCTCAATTGCTAAAAATAATAACGCTAAAATAATACATAACTTCCAATATGACTTTCCATTTTCAAGAAGTTTTACATTTTCGCTTATTTGAGCTAAGTTATTATCCAATATTTTTACGTTATTGCTACCCACAAAATGTTGTTCTATTTCTTCTTTTGAGTAGTAATTTAAAAGAGATTCTTCTCTATTATAATTCAAAGCTATAAAAGCTTCATAATCGCCTGTATTTGATTTTACTTCATAAAATCCACTTTTTAATCCTTTTGTTGGAAACTGAAGTTGTAACAATCCGTTGTAAATAGATTTTTGAGGAATTAACTCAATGTCATTATTTTTAATACTTAAAGTAGCTTCCGCATCTTTAGGCAGTTTATTTAAAGTTACTTTAGTATTGGTTGATAAAGGAAAAGATATAGCATTGCTTTTAACGCCTAATACCGCCATTTTATATACTAATGGAGCAAAAATAGCCTGAGAAGTAAAATTAGAATATGCTCTACCCAAAGGAGATGACAAAACATAAACCTTGCCTTTACCACTATTTGTTACCGAAAGAAAAGGATTTCTATCAGAAAATGTCATAATAGGCTCTTGATTTATAGTATTAGATAAATTTAGGTACAGTTCTACATTTGGCAAATCTAACTGCGTAGGTTTTTCCATAAAAATATCATTAAACAAAATATGCTCTGTATTAATGTTACTTACTTTTCTTTTAGTTTTGGTAATATTAAGTATTTTACCTGCTTGCAGTTTTTGCAAAAGCTGGTTGTAGCTATTAATATCTAAATTTTCGTTAGGCGTAATAAAAAGTTGACCACCTGCTTCTACAAAAGTTTGTAGTTCATTAATTAAACCCGTAGGAATGGATTTAATATTGCTCAACACCACTAAATGCTGGTTTTCAATCTGATTGTAATCAATATTACTTACTTTGTCTTCTTTATAATCTACTTGTTCATTGCTACTAAAAACGGCTTTTATATAGGAGTTTTCATTGCCATCATAAATACTATAAACCTTTATTTTTTCTTCAACAAAAAAAGTAAAATAAAAATCATCATCAAATATTAATGGATAATCATTTAAAGTTATTTCTCCTTTATTCCAACCTTTTTCGTTTATGGTAAAACTAAGCGTATCTGTGGTTTCGGCATTTGGAGCTATGGTGTAATTGCCTAAAGATTTTTGAATACCATTAATACTCAATTGAAAACTTCCGCTTTTTTCTTCTTTACTTTGGTTTTTTATGGTAACTAAAAGTTTGTTGCTTTGATCTTTTAAAAATACCGGATTTTCAAACTCTACATTTTGAATACTTAAATTTCTTACCGTAGTAGGTTCAACTTTTATTAAATTAAAAGAACTCAAAGTATCTGCATCAAATAATCCATTAACTTGTTGAAAATCTGATAGTTGATAAAATATTTTTTCGTCTTTAAATTTATTAGAAACATTTAGTTGTTTGTTTACAACATCTTCTTTTTGCTGATAAGCGGCAGTTATTTTTATATCTTCTAATAAATCTAAGGCTTCTGATTTAGAAACAATTCTTTGGTGCTTTGCTTCAAAATCATTGCTTAAAATTTGAAAAGAATTACGCTCGCTATAAGATTCAAAAATCTTTTTTGCGGTTTCTTTGGCTTCATCAAAAAGTAGTACACCACTACCCTCTGCTCCCATACTAAAAGAGTTATCTAAATAAATGCTAACCAACTTTTTAACCTGCTTGGTTTGCTTATTATTGGGAATAAAAGGCTGTGCAAATGCCAATACCAAAAATATAATAGCTAAAATTCGGCTAAGCAGTACTAATAAATGCTTAAGTTTATTTCGGGTGGCTTGTTCATCTTTAATTTCATTAAGAAAATTGGTGTTAGAAAAATAGATTTTCTTATATCTTCTAAAATAAAAAAGATGAATAATAATGGGGACAATTATTAGCAATAATGCCCAAAGAAAATTAGGATTTAAAAACCTCATTTAGTTGTTTATGCTTGAGCTGTATTTCCTCCAAAATTCATTGGCATACCCGGCAATACATCATCATCTGCAATATCTCCGTGCATATCTTCAAATTTCTTTAAGTTATCTCCAAGAGCTTTGTACAAACGCTTAGCATGCTGAGGTGTAAGAATAATTCTTGATTTAACCTTAGCTTTTTGCACTCCGGGCAATATTCTTACAAAATCTACAATAAACTCAGATTGAGAATGTGAGATTATAGCTAAATTAGAATACGTGCCATCAGCTATTTCTTCTGTCAGTTCAATATTTATTTGGTTTCCTTGTTTTTGTTTTTCTTCACTCATAGTTTTTATTATTGCCAAACAAAGATAAAACAAATTAGAACTCTTATCTTAGATACATCAGAGAATTTTCAATTACATGGCTTTAACAAAAAATAAAATCCTTTCTGAATTACATTTTGCACTAAAAAGTAGTAATACAAATCTAAAAGAACACCTTGCAATTTTATTGACCTAAAACTGTAATGCCAATACCGAATTAACTAAACTATAAAAAGGCGAAAGACCTTTTTTGAAGCAATTAATAGATAGTTTAAATATAGAAATTCTTATTATTAATTTAAATATTACTAAGACTACCCGTAAAGATACCTATGAAGTATTTTACATTAACTTTTCTTTAGTAGAAAAGTTACAAAACCAGCCTGACGGCAGTCAGGGAATCGCACTAAGTTTTCAGTGCCCCATTATAACCTTACAGTTTCGGAACATCAATTTAATAATTGTTTCCGTAAAAGGAATTTGGGATTCCATATAAATTTTTCCGTTTCACTACAAAATTTTATGGAATGACGCCCTTGATATGATGATTTTTTACGGAGTTTTCGGTTAATGGATGCCCCGCTTGCAAACTTAAGGTGCACTTTTTATCTGACCTTAATCAAAAATACGTTAAGAAATGGTATAAAACAGACATCCAAAATGAATGAAATTATAAAACAATAAACAGACAAATTAGTATGCTCATAAAAGTGAAAATACTTTAGTAAAACTGAAATTGAGCATACATTAATTTGTCCTCGTCTGTTTTATGGCATTTTAGTATTTTTGATTACAGTCTTGATTTTTTGTTACTTTTGTATCAAGACAAAAGTAAAAATTACTTAAACGTCCCAAACTATTATATTTAAACATAAAGTACTGGTATAAAATGGATAGTCATATAAATTACAAAATAGGAATAAAACGTTTTTCTATGGCTTTAACCATTAGCTCAAATGATTTTTCTTGAGCATCCCAGTTTTGCTCAGCCGCTGTTTCACTCATAAATTCTAATGATGCTTTTTCGGTTTCTAACTGCTCTACATTTTGAATAAAACTTTTGTACTTATCACTATTATTGCCAAATAACTCTTGAATAAATATAAAACTTTTGTTTAAGTCAATTATTTGGTTCATTTGTCGTAAAGGACTTTTAGCTGAGTAGCTCCTATCTCCTATCAGTTCCTTAATTTTATTATTATAAATTAAATTTTCGGTCTTTACGGTTTTAGGTTCTACTAAAATAGGTTCAGTTTCTTCTACATTTTCATTTACAAACTCAATTACGGGTTCTTCTTTTTCTTCATTCACAACCACTTCCTCAACTTTTAATTTAGTATTTTCAATATTTGTATTTTTATCAACTACCTCACTCTCTTCAGTTACTGCTACTTGCTCATCTTGAACATCATCTATAATTTTCATTAATTTTTCAAGCTGTTCTTTAAGCAGTTCTCGTTCTATCTGCGTAGTGTTTTCTATCCCGTCTTTTAATAGTACACTAAAAAGTAAGTTAACTTTATCTAATAATTTCTGAATTTCGTTTTGTTGCATTTTGCTTTTATTTATTAAACGTTGGCAAACATAAAAATATTTAGTCAAAGATAAGAAAAGGCAAATTGCTTAAAAAATATTTATCTTTATCCTACAAAATTTTCTATAAATGTTTAGCCACTAGCATTATTTCATGGCTAAAAATTCTTTTGCCTCTTTTGATGATTTAAGTTTTGAAAGAATATAGTTTGAATTTGTTACGGATTTTTTTGCTTGTGCACAAAGTTTTGTAGCTTGGCGAAGGTGGCGGTTTTTAAACACTTTCCTGTCCACCGAAACCAAAGTTGGCTATGGATCTAAAATCTTGTTGGTAGCTTTTCACCCGCCATAAGCTATATGCTGTGTTGTAATGCGTTTTTATTTTATTTCCTTTTTCATTTCGTCTGATAATTCAATTTTCCCTTTCTCAGTTAAACGACCTTCCTTGTAGATTACTTCAATACTCTCTGTTCCTGGGATTGGGTTGTAGTCGTCATTGCATTCGGAGGTTTTCATTGTGTCGGCTGTGTAGATTGAAAAGTCTTCTTTTATTGTCATGAACTCATCACATTCAAAACAAGACCCGTCTCCACAATAGCCAATTGCAATCGTTTTACTATTAATTTTTTCTCCCGTCAGTTTGTAAGTAGTCAAGACAGGAAGCAAACAGTCGGCAACCCCTAAAGTGATTACCGAAACATAATTTCCGTTAGTTTCTATTTGTCCTACTGCATACGAGTAGTCTTGTATATATGGACTTGGGTTTTCGTCATTAAATTCAGTCAAATCTTCATAATCAGCTTCACAGCCTTTAATCTGAACAGGCAATTCAATTTTTGGAAATTTGTCAAGAAACGATTGAAACTGGTCGTTTACCTGCGGAAGTTCGGTTTCCAACTTTGTTGTTGAAGTCGAATTATCTTCATCCGTTTTACTCTTGTCGGTTTGCGAGCAACTTATCAGTAATAGGGTCAATATTGGTAATAGTATTTTCATCGTTCTTTTAAATGCATTACAACGGGAGTTTGTGCATTAACCCACAAAACTCGGGCTTTTCAAATGTAAATATAAAATATATTTTTGAAAATTAAGCCGTTTTTTAAACAAAATGTGAGGAGTTGATTTTGTTATGTGAGGCTTTGTGGTAACTGTGGTGCTTAAAAATGAAAAAATAGTCGTTTTTATGGCTCTTAGTTGTTTTATTAGCTCTATGTTAATAACTGTCAGGTTGTTATAGGATTTAACGAAAAAAGGAGGTATTTCTGCCATGCCAACCGCTCTAAAAAGAAAAAAACCGCTCTAAAGCGGTTGTCTAAGTAACAAACTGTTTTACGAAATCCCCAATAGAACATTTTTTTTATCAACCATCCTCCAACAACCGATTCCGTTCAACCTGCGTTCTCATTGTTCGTCCTTCGGACGCAACGAAAACTTAGTTGTTAGTGGCTGCCATTTTTTTATATTTCACTTTCTTCAAGGATTGCTATTTTCTGATAAATATTGTCTGCGCCAAGGTTCATAGTTTTCTGACAAACCTGCAACATTAGATTGTAAACAAGTGTATAATTCATTGTATTTAAACCCTGCATAAAAACAAGTTTTTATATAATCAAAAGGTATAATATTTTTACTACCCGCAGAAGGTTTAAACAAGATTTGGTAAATATTATCCGCATACCTCACTTCCCAACCGTGTTGAGTCGTATTTTTCAAAATAGTATGCAATACATATCCTGTCAATAACGGTAATATATGGCTGTTACAGAAAGTCTGTTTGAAATAATCGGTATATGTGTTGTTTTCGTCTAACGTGTTCAATGATTCAATTGAAAAATTAAGTTCACTTTCGGATAATGTCCAATACTTGTTGGTTGGGTCGTCTCGCTCTCTCTCGTGCATTTGTACAAACTCCTCTGCAAGTCGCTTAATAAGTATTTCTCTCAAAAGACAAGCATTGTCATACGCACAGATTTTTTCTGTGTACTCGTCTGCTGTCCCAACAAATGTATGATATGCTTCTTTGAATTTAGGCAGAGGATATTCTTTTTCTACTATTTTAATTATTTGAAAAAAAGAGGTGCCTAAATTTCCAAAAAGACCATTTATAATTTGTTGTTGTTTGTCTATATCAAGTTGTATCATTGTGCTTGTTTTTATGCCCATAGTCTTGTCGTAGTTGGTTTCGTATGGTTGCCACTAACGGAAAAGTATAAGCGTAGTGCGGGATTATGAAGCCGATACTTTCAATTTGCCGATATTTTGTTAATAGTTCATAAGTTCATCCCGAAGCTTCGGGATAGCACTTTCGCCCGCATTACACTTATACAATGTTGTGCTTAGTTTTTTATTCAACTCCAATTATTTTTTTCCACGTATTCGCATTTTTGCATTTTGGGTTAATTCCAGAATTTTTGTTTTTAGTGAATGGTAACCATTGCCAATCTTCTCCACCTGGAAACCCTAAATTTCCCCAGTTATCTATAAGTTCTGTGAAAGAATTTGACATTATAAATCCGTGTCCTTCTCCGTCATCATGACTCAAATAAATAATTTTCCCATAATTTTCTTCTGAAATGTCAATTGACAAATAGTCGCCATTACCAACTTCTTGAAAAACAAATTTGTTATGCCAGACTTTATCATATTCATTATTTTGGTCAGGGAAACAAACTTTTATCCAATTATCTTTACTTTTATTGAAATCAATGATAAAATTTGTTCCCCAATGAATTTCTCCGCAAAAGATTCCATCTAGTTCTTTTGGAAGCTCAAAGTCATCAGGCAAAAACCATTTAAACTCTAAATGAGCGCTTACATTAAGTAATACATTCCTGAATTCATTTGGAATTTTATAATTTAATTCTTTTTCAATTTTTAATAATTGCTCCTCAGAAGCGGGATTTTCAAAAATCAATTCTCTACTTTCTCCACCTAAATTTTCAATTTTTAATAATATATTTTCTAATATCTTTTTCATTTGGAATTCGATTTTTAAATTATGCACAACGGCTTAGGCTATGAGTAGTTGCGTGAATTTAGTAAAAAATTTCCAAGTACACGCAAGGCTGAAAATTCCAACGGAATTTTCAGAGTGTGCGGGTAGAAGCAATTACTTATAGCCATTGTTGTGTGCAGTTTTTTATTTTGTTCCAACTATTTTAATATTCTCTCCATTGACTTGAATTGCCTCCGTGTTGCTTATTGGAATCAAATCAATTTTATCTCTGTAATCAACAATAATTTCTTCTACTGATTTTTTAAATGGTTGGTTCGTGTGGTGTGGCAAAGTATAAAAGTCAACAATATTTAAAGCATTGTAATCAGTCAGTTTTTTTGCTTTTGCTTTGTCGTCCATTTTCTCAACATATTTTATGTTTTCTGACATAATTATTGAGCCAGCGGAAGCTCCAATATAGGGTTTTCCTTTTTTTATTTCTTCAAGTATTATTTTATCAGCTCCAGATATTTTTAATTCTTGAAGCAGATAAAACGTATTCCCTCCTGAAACATAGATAAAATCATTCTTTTTAATTACTTTTTCGATTTGATTTGTTCCAGTACTGGAAATGTCTAATTCTTCAATTATAAGTCCAAGTTTTTCAAATGCTTTTTGGTCATTCTCAACATAGGCTTTATATTCTTCAGGAATACTTGCTGTTGGAATAAACGTTATTCTCCTGTTTTTTAATTTCTCTCCAAGAAATGGTTCTAGGAATTCGGAAACATCTACAAAAGAAGAAGAAAGAAAAAGTTTTTTCATTTTTATTTTACGTTCAGATTTTAAATTGCACACAACAATTGTATAAACGAACATTTATGTTGTTTATACCGCTATTTTGGAATATATACGACATAAATGTTCGCATATATTTCGTTTATGCATCGCTAAAATATAAATATTTTATTGAATTTTAAAGATTTTAATTATTTTTTTTGCAATAAATACCGCTTTTTTATTCTTCCCTTATAGCCTTTCACTCCAAGTAGGTATTGTTTAATATTACCCAATTTATTTATCTTTATAGCTTAAAATTCTATCTATGCGTTTTTTAAGTGCTCTCTTTTTTGTTTTGCAAGTGTTATTCTTGTCGGCACAAAACACATGCCCGTACCCAAATAGATATATAGACTCTGTTTTCTCGCAAGTAGATATTACTACCAATATTTGGTTTGGCAATGCAGACCCTTTTAATCCATTTTCAAGCAATCAAGATTTATACTTAGATTTTTACGAACCGCATGGCGATACCGCTTCGGCTCGCCCTTTAATTATTCATGCTTTTGGTGGTGGTTTTTTAAGTGGCAACCGCACCAGCGATGATATTCCTTACTGGGCAGACCAATATGTAAAGAAAGGCTATGTTTTTGTATCAATAGACTACCGCCTTGGCTACAACCCTACCAGTGCCAGTAGTGTAGAACGTGCGGCTTACCGCTGTGCACAAGATTATAATGCCGCTCTACGTTTTTTGGCAGACAATGCAAGCACTTACAGAATTGACTTAAACAATGTAATTGTAACCGGAAATAGTGCCGGAAGCATAGGAGCATTAATTGTGGCTTTTATGGACGATAACGACCGACCGGCTTCTACCTACGGTACCACTTTAGAAGGAAGTGATTTGGGTTGTTTTAATTGTTCGGGAAACAGCAATTATAACAATGTGCAAGTGCCTATAAAAGGCTGTATTAATTTATGGGGAGCTATGTTAGACACCTCTTTTATAAATTTGGCAAGCAATAGTGCCGATAATATTCCCACCATTTCTTTTCATGGCGATGATGACAGCTCAGTGCCTTATGACGTAGGGCATCCATACAGCTTACCATTTTTCCCTATGGTTTATGGCAGTTATCCCGTTCATATAAAATTAACGGAGCAAAATATACCTAATCAGTTGGTTACTTTTCCGGGTTTTCCGCATGAGCCGGAGCAAACCTATCCTTGGGTTAGCGATACCATTGTTTCAAAAGCAAGCAAATTTATGTATCCGTTTATTTATGGCGATTCGGCTAAAATTATAGCAGATAATACCATTTGTGCAGATAGTATTTTAACTATTACTGCTCAATATCACAATGGGAGTTCCTACTGCTGGAATGCACCCAATGCCACTATTTTAAATGATACAGCCAATACCATTACCCTTCGTTTTAATAATACAGGAAATTTTACGGTATATCTTACCGAAACGGATTATAAAGGTTTGGCTAAAATAGATTCTGTAGCAATACAAGTCAATCATCCGCCACAAAGTGCTTTAGCTGTAAATGGGCAAAATGGTTTGCTAAGTTTAACTTTATTAAATACAGATATTACGCAAGCATATTGGAATTTTGGCAATGGAAATACAAGCAATATTCCACAACCTACAAATCAATTTTTAGATACCGGATATGTAAATATACAAGCTACTATTACAGATGCGTTTTGCTCGGCAGATACTTCTTATTGGGTATTGTCTAATAAATGTCCCGATGCCGGCTACAGCTATGAAATAAAGGACAGTACGCTATATTTATACAACACTTCTACCCTTTCTACCCACGCTTACTGGGTAGATTTTGAAGGCTCTGTATTTAATGGCGATACCTTGGTTTATCCTTTAGAAAATGAAGATGATTTTCCGTTTATTTTACAGGTTTCTAATTCCTATTGCTCCGATTCTTTGCAAGATAATTTAGCTATTCATTTTTGTGCCCATGCAGCTTTTGATTATAACATAACTAACAAGCAAGTTGATTTTAATGACGAAAGCTACAATGCCTATTTTTATACTTGGAATTTTGGAGATGGCACTATTTCGGGCATTCCAAATCCTTCTCATTCATATTCAGATACAGGTATTTATACCGTTCAATTAATAGTAGCAAGCACCGAAAATTGTAGTGATACAACGTTTAAAGAAATCCATATTTCAGATATAAATACAGCTATATACACTATTGAAAATAGTTTAAATATTTATCCAAATCCTACGGACGGACTTATACACATTGACGGCTTATCTAATTTTACAAATGCTAAAGTAGAAGTGTTTAATTATGTAGGCAAAATGGTTTATAGTGGCAGTGCTAATTCAACTGAAACCATTTTATTAAACAAAGAAAAAGGCATTTATTTTATTAAAATAAGTAGCAAAGAGCAGCAGGTGGTTTATAAGGTGGTAAGGGAGTAATGTAGTTTTTTGACGTAACACCTTCAATTTAAGTTTTATTTAATGGTTACAGCCATCCTTCCGTTGGCAACAATATTATCTCATGCTTATTAATAGTGAAGCTAATTGATAAAGTTCGCCAATTCTTTCTATGTTTGTTTTATAAAAATAACTTTGCCCCGATAAGTAAGTAATTGTTAATTGTGCAAAGTATTCCTTTTTAACATTTTCTTGGTCATTTTCTTTGATTTTTGAAACCGCAGTAATTGTTTGAACTCCTACCTTTATAAGGTCTTTTATCCAAATAGAATTAATATTAACATTGTCGGATTCAACTACAATATCATAAAGTTTTTTTTCGTCAATAATTAAGCATTCAATTATAAGCCCTTGCAATTGAGGTTTTGGGTTTTCCACTATTTGTACAAAATGTTTAATTGGTTTTATTTGTAAACTATGGCTTTCGTTTACAAATAAATTGTAAGCCCTAATTGTCGTTTCACTTGTCTTAATAGTTGTAAGGTGTTTAGATATTTCAGTAAAAATTTCTTGTATTGTCATTTTCTATTCATTTTATCACATAAATATTTTCCTTGTGGCAAGTGTTGTTACCGTACAACTTCATTAGCGATATAAATACCCTTTACAGCCATCCTTCTTTTTTATACCAATCTATAGCTTGTTCAACTCCGTCTTTAATGGAAACGGTTTGTTTAAAACCGAAATCTTTTTGGGCTTTATCTACTTTGCAAATCCATGCTTCTTGCACACCTTCTTTGGCTTTTTCTAAATCAAAAGTGGGTGCTGTGCCTCTTAATTTACCTGCAAGGGAAGCAAAAAAGCCGGCTATGTATATAATAAAATGGGGCAAGTGCAAAAACAACGGTTTTTTATTTAATTTCTTAGCACAAAGCTCGCCAAAAGTTTTCCAATCTATAATATCTTCAGAACTTAAATAATAAGCTTCGCTCGCAGTTTTTTCAGTTATTGCCATTTGATAAAAAGCCTCCGTTAAATCTTTTACATTTATAATACCCAAATACTTTTTATTAAACCCAACTAAAGGCACTAAACCTTGCTTAACGGTTTTTATAAATTCATACAGTTCTGCTTCTCTCTCTCCACTTATTACACTCGGGCGTGCTATAGTTATGGGTAGTTTATCCATATATTGCATACACACTTTTTCCTGCTCCACTTTTGCTTTTCCGTATAAAGAAATGGCATTAAAACTCCCTGTTTCATCTATAGGCGTATCTTTTGTGCAAGGACCACCTACTGCCAAACTGCTGGTTACTACTATTTTCTTTAAATTTTGATTGGCGTTTAAAGCCGCTTGCAACACATTTTTGGTCAATTCTACATTTCCGTACAAATAATCTTTAAAGTTTAACGCGGCTACCGTGCCAGCCAAATGAAAAATATAATCCACATTTTCAAAAGCTTTTTCAAGGGCTTTCACATCAGTTAAACCACAATCATGAAAAGTAAGTGCTAAGTGTTTAACATACTTCAAATTGCTTGATTTTCTTGTAATACAATGCACATCATAGCCTTTGTTTACCAAATACTCGGCTAAATGACTCCCTAAAAACCCGGTGGCTCCTGTTAGTACTACTTTTTGTGGTTTGGACATAATATTGTTTGTAAATGAAAAGACAATGATAAGAAAAAACTACCTTTGTAAGAAATTTTAAAGCTGTAATTAAATGACAATTTTAGATAAATGTAAGGCATTTGATAGATCGGAGAAAGTGAAAGAGCAAGGTATTTATCCTTATTTTAGAGAAATACAAGATAGCGAAGGTCCAGTGGTAACCATGGAGGGCAGAAAAGTGATAATGGCAGGCTCTAACAATTATTTAGGACTTACTACGCACCCTCATGTAAAAGAAGCTGCTATAAAAGCCATTGAAAAATACGGCACGTCTTGTTCCGGTTCTCGTTTTCTTACGGGCACTATTGATTTGCATGTAGAAATGGAACACCGCATAGCTAAATTTATGGGCAAAGAAGCTGCTTTGCTGTTTAGTACGGGTTTTCAAGCCGGGCAAGGCGTTATTGCTCCTTTAGTAGGCAGAGGAGAGCATATTTTATCAGATAAAGATAATCACGCCAGTATTGTAGCCGGAAATATGCTGGCTTCAAGTATTAACATAAATGTAGTACGCTACAAACATAATGATATTGAAGATTTAGAAAAAAGATTATCAAAACTCCCTTTAGAAGATGCCAAATTAATAGCTACCGATGGTGTTTTTAGTACTTTTGGTTCAATAGCTAATGTGGGAGAAATAAGCAAATTAGCAAAAAAATATAATGCCAATTTAGTAGTAGATGATGCTCATGCTTTTGGTGTTATAGGCCCACAAGGAAAAGGCTCGGCTCATCATTTTGGCGTGCAAAATGATGTAGATTTAATATTGTGTACTTTTAGCAAAACACTGGCTTCTATTGGCGGTTTTGTAGTGGGCGAAGAAAGAGTAATCAACTACTTAAAACATAAATCTCCTGCTTTAATTTTTAGTGCTTCGCCTACGCCTGCATCGGTGGCAAGTGCCATAGCCGCATTAGAAGTTTTAGAAGCTCACCCCGAACTACCTCAAAAAGTATGTGCTAATACTGAATTTGTAAGAAAAGGACTTAAAGAATCAGGTTTTAATGTAATAGATGGCGAAACAGCCATTGTGCCTGTAATAATAGGCGATGACGAAAAAACCTTTAAAATTTGGCGTATGCTTTATGATGAAGGTGTGTTTGTTAATGCTTTTATTTCTCCTGCCACACCTCCGGGTATGCAAATGCTACGTACCAGCTATATGGCTACACACGAACCGGAACACTTAGAAAAAATTGTAGATACTTTTAAAAAGTTAGGGAAAAGATTAGGATTGATTTAGTTTGAACGTTTTATTGTTCAATGGTTGAAGTTTAATGTTTCAGGGTTTAATGTTTGAACGTGTGTTAAGTTAACCTTTTTCAATTACTATATGAACTTATTGAGTTAAAACCCACTACTCTACTCACCTTAACTTTGTGCTATAAATAAAAACTAAAATCATGAAAATTAAATTTATAGTATCAAGCTTAATAGTACTTTTAGTATTACAATCATGCTCCTCATCAAAAAAATCTACCGAAAGTGAAAACACTATTTTTTGGGTAAGTGGCTATAAAACTACGGCAAACTCAGGTGCCGGAAAAAGTGAAGTGCTAAACATAAGTAAAAGCCCCAAATTAGAAAATGCTACATGGGAAAATTTCTATGCTCCCATTGACAGTTTTACTTTTGAACCTGGCTATTTTCAAAAAATAGAGGTTAAGGAAACAGAACTAAATCCAAGTGAAGTTCCTGCCGATGCTTCGTCTATACAATATAAATTAGTTAAAGTATTAGACAAACAAAAAGACATGAGAACCGAATTGAACGGAAACTGGTCTTTAGCTAAATTAAATGGAGCTCCTTTAAATAAAATGCTTGCCGTTCCTACGCTTTCTATAGATTTAAGCAATAAAACTTTTGGAGGTAACAATGGTTGTAATAATTATTCGGCTCTTATTAATAATGTAACAAACAACAGCATAGAATTAAACAGCATAGCAACAACCGAAAGAGCTTGCATAAATAAAAATGTAGAAGCTGAATTTAATGTGGCTTTAAATGCTATAAGTACCTACAAAATAGACACTGATTTTTTAATTTTTTACGCTGAAAACGACACAGAACTACTAAGATTTTTTAAAAACAGCACTTCCGAAGCACAAAAAAATCTACATGATATTTGGGTAGCAGTAAGAATAGACGGCAATCCTATAAATAGAATGACAACAGCCCCTCAAATGGAATTAAACCTAAATACTATGCAAATAATGGGAAATAATGGGTGCAACAACTATGTAGGAAAAATTAATAAAGCAACAGCTAATGAATTAGTTTTTGGAAATATTGCCGTAGAAAACAAAATGTGCAAAAACATAGAAACAGCAAATACGTTTAATAAGGCAATCAGCAAAACAGCTACTTACAAAAGAGATAATTTAGAACTTGTATTTTATGATACAGCAGGAAATGAAGTAGTAGCTTTTTTAAAAGTTGATTAATAAATAGCACTCGTGCACAACTTGGAGTCGTGGCACGAGTATTTATATGCTAATGACTAAAAAACGCAGGTAATTATAGCCTGCGTTTTTTTATTTTCCCTTAATTGTTTATTTTTAGTGTTCTTAAAAACACCCATTGTTATAATGAATACTATTCATCATCAACTTATGCCACCTAAGCTACTGTACGAAACACTTCATAAGCAGATACCCTCTTACATAAAAAACAATTACTTTATTTTTGACAAAAAATTAGGCAAAGGCAAGTTTGAATACATTAATCTACAAGAAGGATTATGGGTGCTACAAATGAACTTTGAATTAAATGAACCACTAAAATTAATTAGAGAAGCAAGTGAAACTAATAATTACTTTGCTATAAACTTTTACTTATCCTCTTCAGAGATTATATATGAGAATAAGGATTCAGCTAAATTAGGCTTAAACAATGTAAGTATTTTACTGAACGCTGCCACAGCGGAAATAAAAATGGAAATACCTGCCCACACGCCTATTAAAATTATGAATATAGGATTTACAAGGCAATGGCTGAAAAAATCTCTTATAGAAGAAAAGAATACCGATAAATTAGAACAGCTTTTTTTATCTGACAAACCTTTTTATTTAAGTGAAAGCTTAGACTATAATTTTAAAAACATATTAAATGATTTAGATTTAGAAAAAACCAGTAAACTAAAGTTGTTTTCCAGCACATTGCAGTTATTAGATTACATGGTAGTGAAACTCAACAAGAGAGAACACGAAAATGTTATTCCGGAAAATATACACTATCATGATTTTCAAGAACTAATGAAAACAAGAAACAATATAGATGAACAATTAGACGAGAGTATTCCTGTAGAAACCTTAGCCACGCAAGCAGGCATGAGTTTATCTAAATACAAACGCCTTTTTAAACAAGTTTTTGGCACAACACCCTACCAATATTATTTAAACAACAGAATGGAAAAAGCTATGGATTTATTAGTACATAGGGAACATTCTGTAACGGAAGTTGGTTTTTTAATAGGTTACACCAATTTAAGTCAATTTACCAAAGCTTTTAAAATGCACCACGGCATACTACCCAGTGAGGTAAAATAATTTAAAAAAACTATGAAAACAATAAACAACCATATAGCACAAACTGAATTTATAGCTGGAAAAGCTATAATAGTAGATGTTAGAGAACCGGCAGAGTTTAAAGAAAAACATATTCCAGGTGCTTTAAATCTTCCTTCTACTAATTACGATAAAAATCATTATTCGGGATTTAAAGACATAAACATATACTTAGTTTGCGAAAGTGGAAAAAGAGCTTCGCAAATACAAAACAAATTAGCAAATGATGGCTTTGCTAACACAAAACTTCTTGAAACCCAAATGCAAAATGTGCAAAAAACAAAAGAAGTAAAAGGTTGGTCGGTAGATAGACAATTTAGAATGACCCTTGGAATGCTTTTAGCCATATTTCTGATTTTACATTTTGCAGGCATCAAATATGGTATTATTATTCCCATTATTTTAAGCACCGGATTAATTATAACCTCTATTATAGACCGCTGCTATATGAGAATGGGAATAGCTATGCTACCGTGGAATAGAGAAAAAGAATACTAAATTTAACATACTAAAATAACTCTCTTTGTCCTGTTTTATATTGTTGGTACAAATTGTAGTTTAAAGGCAAACGTTCTTTTCCTTTTAAATATTTTTGCCTTGCCAGCTGAAACTGGTCGGCTATAATTTGAGCTATATTGCCATCGCCACTCATACGCACGCCATAGCGACTGTCATTAAGTTGTCCATTATGACATTCTCTTATTTTATTTAGCACATTATCAGCTTTCATGGGGTAGTGTTTGCGTATCCAATCTTCAAACAACTGTCCCAACATGCCGTTTAACCGCACCATGGTATATCCTACAGATAAAGCTCCATGCTCGCTTACTGTTTTTACTAATTTTAATATTTCAGGGCTATTTAAAGCCGGAATTATTGGAGCCATCATCACATTAACAGGTATGCCTGCATCTGACAACTGTTTAATAGTTCTCAAAGCATTTCGCACAGATGCCGTTCGGGGTTCTAACTTGCTTTTTAATTCTTGATTTAAAGTAGTTAACGAAAAACTAACAACTATTAAATTATCTTGAGCCATTTTTTGAAGAATATCTATATCTCTGGTTATCAAAGCATTTTTGGTAATAATGCCTACAGGATGTCTGTATTTGTAAAACACTTCAAGAATGTTCCTGGTAATTCCCATTTTCCTTTCTATAGGCTGGTAGCAGTCAGTATTTCCTGCCAACATTATAGAGCTTGCTTTCCAATTTTTACTTTTTAGTTTCTCTTCTAAAAGCTGAGGAGCATTAGGTTTGTATAAAATTTTCTGTTCAAAATCTAAACCACCGCTATAATCCCAATATTCATGAGAGTTTCTTGCGTAGCAATATACGCATCCATGCTCGCACCCTTGGTAAGGATTCATAGAAAACCCTACGGGAATATCGGGACTTTTGGGCTTATTTAGTATGCTTTTAGGATATACTTTTATAAACTGTGTAGCTAAATTCTCATTAGCATACTCTTGTTTTTCCTCTTCCGTAGCAAAATCATCATAATATTTCTCTAATTGAGCTTTATGAAATTTATTTCCCGTGTTTATTTGAGCTCCTCTGCCCTTAATAATATTTTTGCCTTTATCTTCCATTTTAACTGTTTCAAGTTACAAATAAAAAGGAGCTAAACGCACTGTATGTGCTAAGTTTATTTTTCAACATATAGGTGGGTGCTAAAGACATTTGCCGCTCTAAAAAGAAAAAAACCGCTCTAAATCGGTTGTGTAAGCAACAAACTGCTTTACGAAATCCCCAATAGAACATTCTTTTTATCAACCATTCTACAACAACCAGTTTCGTTCAACCTGCGTTTTCATTATACGTCCTTCGGACGCAACGAAAATTTAGTTGTTGGGCACAGTTTTTTTATCCTACTTGTCTTATCCAATCTCGACAAATACTTTCAATTCTTTCAATTTCTATTTCAGGTAATATTCCTGTATGCATAATAATATTACGTGACATTTCAAGGTCGTTAAATCTTGAATTTATCCAATGCTGGTCTGGGAATAAGTCTGAAAAATCGTCCCAATTATTAATAATGATTTGGCATAATTCCCCAAAAAAGGTATATCCGATATTAATGGCTGAACGTTGTGCGTGATATCGGTTAAATTTTTCTTTGTCTTTTAATTTTTCAACACTATTCTTTATTTTGTTAGGAATTTTATCAGTCCACCAAGTTGGACCATAGCGTTCCGCTAGTCTTTCTTGAATTAATTCTCTAACAGCATTTTCTAAACAAAAAAATACTGTGAAAACAGAAGACATTTTGGTCGCATTATGAATAATTCTCGGACTAAAATCTGTCTCTTGAATTCTGCTAACACCTTTTAGTTTCTGACCTTCTCTTACTGAAATCCCCGAATCTTCTAATTTGTCCAATGTGTCATCAAGAAGAAGTCCGTTAAATATGAATTCCTTAAGTTTTTTTGAGTTTTTCATTACATAAGATTTTCTTTAATACTCTTGAAAATCGCATTATAAACGGAAATATCTGTAGTCGCTGGTAAATGAATTTGAATATTGTAATGAAAATCAGGTGAACCAATAACAGGCATTTGTATTTTGGGGTCAGCTTTAGTAGGCTGTTCTTTTTTTGTTTCTTGTTTAGGTTCGACTTTTGGCTTTTCTTCAATAATAGGCTCTTCAAATTCCGCTATATCTGTTAAAGTTTTATAAGTTGCATAAAATCTGTTAACTGACGTTTCGTCTTTTCCTGTAACTCTGCTTATTGCTCCTCTTATTTCATCTTCATTAGCCTCGTGAATTTTGGTGTTAATGGCGTACAAATCACTATAAAGCTCTCTGATTTGCTCTCCAAGTACATATCTAAATCTTGTTGCATCTCTTAAATCCTTATACTTTTCTGTTGGTGAACTATCATCATTAAGAAATTCAAGTTTTTTTAATAAAGGAATTATTGCTCTGTCATTTGTACTTGCAAAACCTAATTGTTTTAGGAAAGCGTGTGTAAATTTAGTTGGTTCTGCTGCCTTTCTTAATTTGTCAAGAATTTGGGATATTTTCCCATTTGCGACCATATAAGGATATGTATCTGTCATATTTTGTTTTTTTAAATTGTGCCCAACGAGAGTTTGTGCATTAACCCACAAAACCTATGTTTTTCAAATGTAAATATATTTTTTGAAAATTAAGAGTTTTTTAAGCAAAATGTAGGGAGTTGATTTTGTTGTGTGAGGCTTTGGAGTTGTCTTTTCTAAAGTCGGATATGGTTTTGAAATGGGGTTATAGTTTTCTAATCATCCACATCACTTCTATATTGGTAATGCAAGCATGAGCCAGTTTTCTACAAGAACGGATTCCATTTCTGTAGCCGTAAAGATAGAGTTTAATTAAGTCTGTAGGGTGATAGGGAATATTTCCTTCTATATTAAGCGTATGGTTGGTAAAGCCGAGTGCTTTAACATCAAGCGTATCTACAAAGGCATCTACTACTCGGGCAAAACTATCGGGTGCTACCATTTGGTCTAAGCAGGTAACCTCCAACTGAAATCTGTCTTGTTTTTGTCGGTATTGCATACCTTAAAGATAATATCCTTATACCCAAGATATTTTTTTTCTTGTAAACTTGTCCACAATACGGTGTGTAGGTTATTGCACAGTCTGACGGTAAAGTATAAGCGTAGTGCGGGGTTACGAAGCCGATACTTTCAGTTTACCGATATGTTTGTTAATAGTTCATAAGTTCAAATTTAGCACTTTCGCCCGCATTACGCTTATACAATGTTGTGTGCTGTGCTTTTTTATTCAGCGTTTAACTTTAAACTATTTTTTCTCAAATATTCCTTGATTTGTTCAGCAGTTTTTCCAAACAAATCTTCGGATATTTTGTCCTTGATCTTTCGGAAAGTTTTAACGGTGTCAAAATCTTTCTCTTTTTCGTTATTTTTTTCTTTAGTCTTCATATTCTAAAATTTCTCTTGGTGACCTAATTTCTAATGATATATAATTCATTCTCAGATTGATAGAGTTATAACCTCTTATCTTGTATACATTTACGATATGTTTGAAATTCCAACTAACCAAAATGTCAACTTTGTTCAGTGTTGCAGTTGCAATGTGCAAACAGTCGTCAAAACTCGTTTTTCCGACAACTTTCTCTTCAATGTATTTTGAAGCAAGTGCGATTGCTTCATCATCTATCTCAACTTTTTCTTTGTTTTCTTTCGGTAATTTTTTAAAATATTCCCGTACATTTTTTGGTGCATTAGTCAATTCAGTTTCAGTTAAACTTGAATAAACGCAAATTATTTTTCCAAGGTTTACCCTCTCAAAAAGTTGAAGTGTCGCTTCTTCAAATTCCGAGTCAAAAACTCCACCAAAAACAGAAGTATCAAAATAAAATCTTTGCTTCATTTAATTTTTATTCTTTCTTCAAAGATAAGAATTTTCAATTTGATTTCCGTTTTCTTGCATAGCACCACAACGGTTTGCGTATATGTGTCAGGAGCGAAAAAGAAAGCCGAAACTTTCAATTTTGTACTGACCTAAGCAAAACCATTTTTTCTTTGCTAATTTACATTTTTTATGCAAATAAAAAATGGTTTTTGCGACATAGGAAATCGAAATGTTGAATTAGCCGTAAACCCGCTCTTGCACATATACGATGTTAGTGGCAGGCTTACTTGTCAAATTTTTTCATAAATTCTACCATACTTAATTTGTAACCATTTAAAAGTTTAAAAAGGTATTCTGTTACTTTAAACATATTAAAAGCAAAATCAACTTTTTCAGCAATTGAAAATTCTGTTGTTTCTGCAATTCTTATGTACATCATAAAATCATTTCCATCAATAATTCTGTCGTTGTTAATATTCAAGTGTTCATTAGAAAAATGAATAAAACCACTTGTATTTTCATAAAGCATTCTAAATCCTGGATATAATATATCTAATTTTTGCGACAAATATAAGTCTGTCATTTTGTTTCCTTCTCCGTCTCTAATGTTTCTTATTTGTTCACCGTTTATAATTCTGGTGTAAAAATCTAATCTATCTTTCACTAAGCTTAAAGCATAAAGTCTCATACAATTATCAGCTTGAAGTCTTAATAAATTTATTGCAGTTATCCAGTTGTTTGTTTCTGATAATGACTTAAATCCTCTATTCAATTCGATAGCTCTATGTACAATTGAAAATGTTAAATGACTTGGTTTTGAAAGTAATTTTCTATCTGTTTCATTTTTGAAAATGTCGAGAGCAGTTTGGTTCAGACTATTATTTAATTCGTCAAGTTTTTCAAAAATCAGAATTAAGTCTGTTTGGTTAACATTCTCATTGAGAATTTGTTTTTCCATAGCGTTTTGTTCAAAGCTTGCCACTAACGTTTTGGCTATGGCAAGTGCGGGATTTCAAGGCACAAACTTGTCAGATTAACGAGAAGTTTATTTAATGTAATCCCTTTCATATTAGCACTTTACCCCGCATTTGCTATAGCCGTTGTTATGGGCATAGTTTTCTTTTTCTTTTCTGTTCGGGTGCTTGAATTTAATGTCTTTTCCCTTTATTTTAATCTCTGAATTTTCAGTCAAGTAGTCATATAATTTTTGAGATTGCTCTTGTGTCAATTTGTAAGGTCTTGAATTCATTGATTTTTTACCGCTCTTGTTTCTTGCAATTGAATTTATCAATACATCTGTCGAAATTCCTTGTTGCTCAAAAAAGGGAATTAGGTCAATCAGGTCTCCGTTTTCTGTCTGGGGTTGAAAGCTTTTTTCACAGTCAGCCTTTAATGTGTATCTCCTACGTCTTTTAAATAAATGCTGGTTAAACGGTGGGTTTACCCATTTGTAATGGTGGTCAAATGATTGTTGGTTATCTACAATCAAGTCCGTTGGTTGAATTTGGTTTGCGTTTTCCCAATACTTCTTACTGTCGACTACAAAAACACAGTCACACAATAATTTTGTAAAATTTGGATAAGTGTCTCCTGAAACCCAAAACAAAATATTTTTTGGCTCAACTCTTAACTGAGTAATGTGGCAGAAGGAATGCAAAAACTGGTCGTTCCATAAATAAGGGTCTTGATTATCCGAAAAACTATCGTGATAAATTTTCAAGTTTCCTATCTCGGAAATTTCTCGTTTGGGGTGATAAACTAAATAATCCATAGTAAAAAAAACGAAGTGTGGCGGGAACCGCCACACTTCGTTTGAGTTTTAATTTTGCATTTCCAATGCAGCGTTGGTCATTTTCGTTTGAATTTTCATCATACGCTGAATTTGCGTTGCACTCAATTCATTATTGTTTTGAGCTTTAGCCATACTTTGTTGAAGTGCAGTCGCTTTTTCCATCATTGCTGGATATTCCGACATTGCACTATTGTCGCCTTTCATAGCTTTTTTGTAGAATTTGATATACTCGTCAACATATTCTTCATAGTCGTCAAGCATTTCGTCCCAATCTTCACTACCACTTGAAGCAACCGTTTCTTCAACATTTTCGTCATCATTGTCATATTCGGTCTCACTAACAGACGAAGAGGAAGAAGCACTACTGGTAATATCTGCTCGGGTTATTTCAAAATTTTCAGTTTGTTCCATAATTCGGGCTTGCTTTTCTTCACTCGCAAAGTAACTCCATTCGAATGAAATTGTCGCAACTTTACCTACTTCTGAACTTAATAGGTCTTCAACTTTACCCCAATCACTCATTGTGGCAGGTGAAAAGTCTAATCCAATATCAGGAACGGCTGCTCCCGATTTATCAAGTGGAATAAGCGAAAGGTTGCCCATTTTCGGACTTTCTATTCCAACTGATTTTGTTAATTCAAGTTTGATTGGAATAATCACTTTATCGTCAACGGTTTTCATTGTGTATTCACCGTCAACTACTTTGATATATTCACTCCCATCTCCTGAAATTGCAATATCACTCGCTTTAATGGTTTTCTCTTTAATTGTGTTTCCGCCACAGGCAGATAATAGGATTGTAACTCCAATTGCTAATGCAACGTTTAGTTGTCTTAATTTCATCTTACTTTGATTTTTTTGTTTGTCTTACTCTTGAGGCTTTTCAGGTTCTCCACCGTTTGATTGGTTCAGGTCTCCAATTTTTTTTGAAAACTTGAGTTTCAAGGTGGTTCTCTTGTTTGTTTCATACCGCTTGGTTTTTTCAACTTGCCCAT
>JACJYS010000011.1 GCA_020635995.1 Chitinophagales bacterium
TTTTTAGGAGTTGAGGTTATAATGGGTCGCTGAAAACTTAGTGCGATTCCCTGACTGCCGTCAGGCAAGTTTTGTAACTTTTCTACTAAAGAAAAGTTAATGTAAAATACTTCATGGGTATCTTTACGGATAGTCATAATTATTTGTGTATTTATAATAGCTCTTATCTCAATATAGATAAGAGCTATTGTTTTTGGTTTTAAAAATCTTAATTAATTACTATCTTTGTAATCAATCAAAAATAATCAAACCATGGAAGTAACCAAATCAAAATTTAAAGACAAATTAGTAGATGCCGAAGATTTTTTGCCCTTATTAGGCACCGACCATTTAGAGTTTTACTGTGGCAATGCAAAGCAATCTGCTTACTATTATCAATCGGCTTTTGGGTTTAACTTAGTAGCTTATTCTGGCTTAGAAACGGGAAATAGAACATCAACTTCTTATGTGCTTCAACAAGGTAAAATAAGACTGGTGGTTACCTCTCCAATGCATCCCGATAGTGAAATAAACGATTTTATAGCAACACATGGCGATGGCGTAAAAGTTTTAGCTCTTTGGGTAGATGATGCTACTAAAAGTTGGGAAGAAACAACTAAGCGTGGAGCAAAATCAGTAATGAAGCCTACCACTTTTAAAGATGAAGATGGAGAAGTAATAATAGCAGCTATTGAAACTTATGGAGATACTATTCATAAATTTGTAGAACGAAAAAATTACAAAGGAGCATTTTTACCGGGTTTTAAAGCTAAAAAATCTAATTTTGAAATAAAGCCTACGGGTTTAGAGTATGTTGACCATTGTGTAGGAAACGTAGAATTGGGTAGTATGGATAAATGGGTGGAATTTTACGAAAAAGTAATGGGTTTTGGCTTATTACTTACTTTTGATGATAATGATATTTCTACAGAATATACTGCATTAATGAGTAAGGTGGTAAGCAATGGCAATGGCTATGTTAAGTTTCCAATAAATGAGCCGGCTAAAGGCAAGAAAAAATCGCAGGTAGAGGAATATTTAGATTTTTACCACAGTGCAGGAGTGCAGCATATAGCTGTAGCTACTAAAGATATTATAAGTACCGTTACTGAAATGAGAAAAAGAGGCGTTGAGTTTTTAGAAGTTCCGGCAACATATTATGATGATTTATTTGAAAGAGTAGGTAAAATAAAAGAAGATATAGAAGTACTTAAAGATTTGAACATTCTTGTAGATAATGATGATGAAGGATATTTGTTGCAATTATTTACAAAACCAGTACAAGATAGACCTACGTTATTTTTTGAAATCATACAAAGAGAAGGGGCTCAATCTTTTGGAAAAGGAAACTTTAAAGCTTTGTTTGAAGCTATAGAAAGAGAACAAGCTAATAGAGGAACTTTATAATTATTATTGTTTCTAAATTTATACTCGTGCCACGACTTCAAGTCGTGGCACGAGTATTTTTAGTGTTTTTGTATGCAAAATTGTTTATTTTTAAAAAGTGAAAAATAAAAAACAAAATATTCAACCTGTGGTAGTGGCTACTTTTGCTACGGAAATAGATATGGCTCATGTACGCAATAAGTTAGAATCTTTTGGTATAGAAACATTTACGCAACACGAAAATATAGCTGCATTAAGAGAATTTACTTCAAGTGCTTACAATGGTGTAAAACTATTAGTTTTGCCTAAAGACTACGAGCAAGCCATGAATTATCTTATAGAAATAGGGCATTACAAAGCAAAAGATTTTGAACCTAATTGGTTAGAAAAATTTCTGAATAAATTATTTGGTTAAGCTAAGGCTTTCTTAATGTCTTCTACCACTTTTTTGCTGTTTCCTATAAAAATGGCATTACCAATAATTGCAACAGGACGTTTTAAAAAAGTATATTCTTCTAAAATATATTTTTTATAGTCGCTTTCAGTTAGTGTTTTATCTTTTAAACCTAAACTTTTGTATTTCATTGCTTTACGGCTAAATAAAGCTTCATAACTTCCTGCCATTTTTCCCATTTCGGCAAGTTGTTTTTCAGTTATGGGTTCTTCTTTTATGTTTTGCAACTCAAAGCCATGTTTTTCAGCTTCTATTTCTTTTAATATTCGCTGGCAAGTGCTACAAGTTTTTAAGTAGTATATTTTTTTAGTCATTATTTCTGATTGTATTTCTCTGCAAAAGCTTTCATTTGTTGTATCATAGCTGTTAAACCATTGCTACGCTGCGAGCTTAAATGCTCATGTAAATTTATTTCTTTTATAAAACTTAAAGGATGTTGAACCACTTCTTGAGGAGTTAACCCCGATAAAACACTTATAAGCATAGCTACTATTCCTTTGGTAATTACTGTGTTGCTATCAGCTTCATAATATATTTTGCCGTCTTTTTCGTAGGGGTGTAGCCACACTTTACTTTGGCAACCTTTTACTAAAAGTTCATCTATTTTATAAATATCATTTAACGGTGGCAGTTCGTTCCCTATAGTTATTATATGCTCATATTTATCCATGGGGTCGTCAAATAGTGCAAATTCATCTACTATTTCTTGTTCTACTGTGCTAAGCATATTATCTTTTTGTTATTTTAAACCTATAAGTGCTGTTATTAGTTTGCAAAACTATAAAATAGATGGCTTTACTTAATTCATTTGTAGGTATAGTATGTGTTCTTTCTGTAAAACTTTCTTCATGTACTAACTTGCCAAAAGCATTAAAAATTTGATAGTTTGCTTCTTTAAATCTTTCTGCTTCAATACTAAATTTTAAAGGTGTAGAATTACTAAAATTAGCAGAATTTAAAAGTTTTACTTCTCCATTATTATAGTAAGATTCTTTTATGTCGGAATAAAAATTATTGCAATCGCCCACTAAAAATTTTCTATTGAAAAGTACATTAAAAATATCGCAACGATAGGTTTCGCCAAAAAGTAAACTATCTATAGTAAACAAATTCATTAGAGATTGATAAATACTTATGTTTGGTGTGTTGTAGTACATTAATTCTATGGCAAATTTATCGGCATTAGTTTTTCCAATATTTAACAATAAATCTGTCATAACCGTACTCCAAATTTCGCCATTATAATATATGTTTTGAGCGTTTGAAATATCTAAAGCCGTTTTTGAAGAATTAGCATCTCGTCCGCTCCAAAACTCATTGTGTCCGTCCCAGCTAAAAACTTCATTCCATTTATAATTGCTATATCCTTTTGAGTAAGAAACGGCAACATAATCGCCAAAACCTTCATCTATTGCATTTCTTTGCGAACCCGAGTTAGAGCCCGGAGCAGCAAAATGACTTATGGCGTGTCCGTATTCGTGTATAATTACATCTGCATCTTCTGCATCATCTACACCACCTTCTCCAAATATTAATCTTAAGGGAGTAGCTGGCGAAAAAAATGAATTATCCGCTCCATTATTTCCATGTGTATCTACAGAAATTTGCGAAGCATCTAAATCTGTAAAACCTAACGATTGCCAGTAATTTCTATAATTATTTAAGTGGTAAAATGCATTTATATCTTCAAAACCAAGTTCGTTTCTTGTAAAAAGCATGGTGTCGGTATTGCTTTGAGCTACATTAGTGGAGGGAGCACTTAATTCGGTTATTTTAAAAGCATTGTTTTCTAAATAGAAAGTGCCAGCGTTATATGTTCCCATAAAATTTACCCACGCTTGTTGGTTAGCTAAAGTAGGGTAATTATAATCTTCCGTAATCAACTGAGTTGTTTTTCCACTTAAATTATCTGTAATGGCAGTGTTGTAGCCTAATATACCGCCTAAACCATTAAAATAAATATTTTCAAAATATTGATACAGCGTATTTCCCGAATAATTATTGACATAACTTTCTGTGCCTACATTAAACTGCTGGCTGTAAATAGTATAATTTATAGCATTAAAAGTAACGGTGCTACCGGAGCTGTTACTTTGGTTTTGCAAAACCAAAACACTAGTGTCTTTTGCGTAGGCATCTTGATACAAGCCACCGTAATTATTATTAGAACTGGTTAATGGATCCGGCAAAAAAACTTTTGCGTGTATGGTAGTATCTGAATGGTATTTTAAAGTGTTTTCAAAAAAAGAATGGTCGTTTAAGGTGTATTTAACGTTGTAAATGTCTGCTTTTTCATTAATAATTGTATCTCTTTTTGCAGTCAATAACGCATCATTTTGACAGAGTAAAACATTATTTTCTGAACTATTAAAAGATGTAAGATTGAAATTATTCCAAATTTCTTTGCTTGGTATATTATTCTGAATTTTAAAAGGCATTCCATTTTTAGAGGTGTGTACTTTTACCCAACAAAATTCTACAGGAATATTTTTATAAGCCACTTGAAAAGTATAATGTTTAGCACTTAAACTATTTGTAGCAAATACTAAATTAAGCGAAAGATTCTGATATTGACTCAGCGAAAGTACTTTAAAAACAATACTTTTTATGTCATTATTGTTGTTAGATTCATTTATGCTAAGCACTTTATTTTCGTAGGGGAAAGTGTAGTTTCCTAAATTTTGACTATTTGCCCAAAAACTTATCAAAACCAAACACAGCAACAATTTTATTTTAAAAGGAATATTCATTATTTATCTAAGTTAGTTATTTTGTAGTTATTATTACTTAACCATTGGTTTAAATCGTCAAAAATTGACAAAGGTATTTCAAAAGATATATTGCAAGTTTCATTATACACTTCATTCCAAGTGTCTATACCTATTGATTTTAAATGGTTAAATAAATCATTTACTTGAGTATAAGTACAGCTTATTTTTAGGGTTTTAGTTATTTCTTTTTCTATAATTTTTGCATTTTCAAAAGCATTGTGTGCCGCTTTTTTATAAGCATTAATTAAGCCGGAAACGCCCAAATTTGTTCCTCCATAAAAACGGACTACTACACACAGCACATTACTTAAATTGAAAGAATCTATTTGTCCTAAAATAGGTCTTCCTGCCGAGCCACTTGGCTCTCCATCGTCATTAGCTCTAAAATTATTTTTGTCGGTTCCTATTCTGTAAGCATAGCAATGGTGAGTAGCTTTAGGATATTGTTCTTTTAGTTTTTCTAAGTATTTTTTTACATCATTTTCCGTATAAACATTGTAGGCGTATGCATAAAATTTTGAACCTTTATCTTCAAAATAACCTTCGCTGGCTTTGCTTAAATTAAAATAGTAGTACAATGTTTTCATAGTACATTAGTATGATGGAAATAATGGCTAAAATAAAACCTACAATATTGAGTGGGCTTAATTTTTCTTTAAAAAATACTATAGCTAAAAGTGTTGAAAGCATTACAATTCCTATATTGTTGGCAGGGAAAACTACTACACTTTTCGCAGGGAAAGCGTTTAAGGTTTTAAAGAGAAAATATATTGAAAAATAGTTTGGAATACCTAAAATTATACCGCCTAAAATATTTTTTTTGTTAAACAACCATTCTTTTTTCTTAGCAAATTGAATTAAAGATGCCAAAAAACCAATAGTGCCGGCAGTAATAAACAATATAATGATAAAAAACTCAGTATTGCCTTTAGGGAAATATGTTTTCTCTGCATATTGAACAATGGCATCGCTTATGCCGCTTCCCACAAAAATAATTATGGGAAATAAGAATAGCCATTTTTGAGTAGTTTGTCCTACTTTATTGATTTTTATAGAACTAAAAATTAAGGCAAATAAAGTTAGTGCTATGCCTATAAATTTAATGGTGCTTATATGTTCTTGATAAAGAGAAAAAGCTAATATAATAGGGAGTATATATCCCAATTTCATGGCAATGGTAGAAACGTTAATGCCCATTTTTTGTGTGGTAACGCCTATAAGAAAAAATAAACCTATAAAAAGTGTTCCTAACAATAATGCAAAAGGCAACCAAGAGTCAAATGCTTGTGTTTTTTGGTTAATATCATTAATAAAAAGCAAGCCGATTAAAGCTGCTGTATAATAATTAATAACAATAGCATGCAAAGTGCTAATTTCATATTTTTTAAATAGCTTAAATACTACCATTATGGCGGTAGAACTTATGATACTTAGCAGTAGCCAAATCATGCCTTAGCGTTTTTTAAAAGTTTGATAGTATCTGTACCAATTTTGTATTCTTCTGTAAAAATTCCTTCTATTTTTGGTGCTTTAATTCCTTGTTTTAATTCATTAACGCCATGTAGTATTCGGGCTTCGTCCCATAAATTATTAGCTATAAATTCATTTAGCGTATATGCTCCGCCTTCTACTATTAATGAGTTTATTTCATGCTGATACAAATAATTTAAAACTTGTTTTACCACATTTTTTTCATCTGTTATACTAATTATTGTATTGGTTTCAGTATCAATATTATATTCAAAATTTGAGAATAAAATGGTAGGATTTCCATCGGTAAAAACAATGGATTTTTCGTTTAGTTTTTGTTGCGTATTAATAATTATTCTTAGTGGATTTTTACCTGCCACTAATCGGGTATTCAATCTCGGATTATCAGTAATAATTGTGTTTTCTCCTACAAGTATGGCCATTTCTTGGCTTCTCCAACTGTGTACTAATGCTTTAGTTTTTTTGTTGGTTATCCAAAATTGTTCTTTATCAATAGGAGCAAAATAGCCATTTGGCGTTTGAGCCCATTTTAATATTATATAAGGTCTTTTTTTGGTGTGAAAAGTAAAAAAGCGTTTGTTTAATGCTGTAGCTTCTTTGGTAAGTATATTTTCTATTACTTCTATGCCGGCATTTTTTAGTTTGGCAATTCCTTTTCCTGCCACTAAACTATTGGGATCTTGGCAGGCTAATACTACTTTTTTTATGCCTTTTTCTATAATTAAATTACTGCACGGAGGTGTTTTACCAAAATGGCTACAAGGTTCTAAACTAACATATAGCGTGCTATTTTTTAATATTTCTGCATCATTAATTTGTTGTAAACAATTAACTTCAGCATGAGCACCGCCATAAGCAGAAGTATAAGCTTCAGATATTATTTTGTTTTGATAAACCAACACAGCACCTACACTTGGGTTGGGAGCTGCATTTCTCAATCCCTGTTTTGCTAATTGTAAGCATCTTTGCATGTAGTACTCATGGTTCACGGCACAAATATAAGTAATGTACCTTTGCAAGAAAACAATTTGGAAATTTGGGAGTGAGCTTATACCGATTAGGAATATATAATAGTCCAATCTCGGCTACGCCTTATTGTACTAAATATATTGCTCTATCGGCATTTACCAATTGTCAACACAAAATAGATTAGACTATTTTGTGTTGACAATTGGTATTATTTGCTAATTCCGTAACTGTCAGGTTGGGAGATGATTCACTTGCCATGGTGCACCAACAGTTATACGTCTTTGCGAAAAAATTATGACAGAGGAGTAATTTTTGTGGCAATCTCATATAAGTAAAAAGATTGCCGGCAGGCAGACTTCTTCGTTCCGTTTCACTGCTCTTATCGTAATGCCGAACGAGATAGGAAAAAACCTTCCCCAAAACGTCATTCCTGCGAAGGCAGGAATCCCAGTCCCTCTCATCAGCTACACAACTAACAAGCTATTTAGCTATTCCACACTCTTTGCGTCTTAGCGAATTTGCGAGAAAATAATTTGAAAATATTACCTAAAACTGAATTTGTTTTTCGGCTACTATTTTTCTTAAGTTAATAAGTGAATAACGCATACGCCCTAAAGCAGTATTGATACTTACTCCCGTTAATTCTGAAATTTCCTTGAAGCTAAAATCGTAGTAGTGCCTCAGTAAAACCACTTCTTTTTGTTCTTCCGGCAGTTCGTCTAAAAGCCTTCTCACTCTATTTTTAGATTGCCCGTCCATCATCACATCTTCCGGACTGCTATCTGCAAGCGGAAGAATGTCAAAAATATCAAAACCATCTGCATTAGTAAGTTTTGGCTTTCTTTTAGATTTTCTGTAGTGGTCTATACAAATATTGTAAGCCATACGCATTACCCAAGGTAAAAATTTGCCTTCTTCTTTATATTTACCGGCTTTCAGTTTGTCTATTACCTTAATAAATGTGTCTTGAAACAAATCTTCTGCAAGATATTTGTCTTTAGTGAACATTAAAATTGAAGTAAATACTTTTTCCTTGTGCTTAATAATCAGCGTTTGTAATGCTGATTCATCTCCATTCAAGTAGTTTCTAACTAACTCTTTGTCTTTAATTTTACCCATAGCTATACTTTTTTAGTAGTGATGTAATCTTTTCAATAAAAAGTAAAGCCTGTTTCTATAAATTAAAGTTTGTTTGTTAAAAATTCACAATTACCGTGCCATAATACAATAATTGTTAAAATGGTTTCTAAGTGTAATAATAATTACTTTTTTTGAATTTCCTAAATTTTATTCACGATTTTTGCAAAAAAAATAAAAAAACACTTTTGAGAGAGGCGAAAAACAATACTATACAAGTAAAAGGTGCTAAAGTTCACAACCTAAAAAATTTAAACGTAGAAATACCTAAAAATAGATTTGTGGTAGTTACTGGAGTTAGTGGTTCGGGCAAAACTTCTTTGTGTATAGATACACTTTTTGCAGAAGGGCAACGTAGGTATGTAGAGAGTTTAAGTAGCTATGCTCGTCAGTTTTTAAGCCGTATGAACAAGCCCGAAGTGGAGTATATAAAAGGTTTAAGCCCGGCTATTGCTATTGACCAAAAAGTGCCGGGTGGCAGTACCCGAGCCAGTGTAGGCTCTTTAACAGAAATATATGATTATTTGCGAGTGTTGTATGCCAGAATAGGAAAAACTTTTTCGCCAATAAGTGGAGCAGAAGTGAAAAAAGATACGGTAGAAGATGTAGTTAATTATATTTTAAGTTTGCGGGAAGGAGCTAAAGTGTTAATTTCTTTTTCTTTAGAAAAAACTAAAGATTGGAAAAAAGAAATGGAATTGCTACTTCAAAAAGGCTTTACCAGAATAGAAATAGACAATACCGTACTTAAAATAGAACAAGTATTAGAAGAAGATAAGCTGGCTGGAGGAAAACTGAATGTAGTTATAGATAGGATAGTGGTTAAAGCTGATTCAGACGAGCAAAAATCAAGAATAGCCGATTCTGTAGAAACAGCTTTTTTTGAAGGGAAGGGAAGTTGTATTATTAATGTGTTAGACATAGAGAAAAAACAGTTTAGCAATAAATTTGAAGCAGACGGAATACTGTTTGAAGAACCCAATATTCACTTTTTCAATTTTAATAGTCCTTTTGGTGCCTGTCCTACCTGCGAAGGTTACGGAACAATAATAGGAATAGATGAAGATTTAGTAATTCCCGATAAAAATTTATCTATTTATGAAGATGCTGTGGTGGCGTGGAGAGGCGAAAAAATGAGCTATTACAAAAATGAATTAATAAGAAATGCCCATCATTTTGATTTTCCTATACACAGAGCTTATAAAGATTTAACTAATGAGCAACGTAAAGTAATTTGGAAAGGAAATAAATATTTTGAGGGATTGAATGATTTCTTTAAAATGTTGGAGCAAAATGCTTATAAAATTCAGTACAGAGTTATGCTTTCTCGCTATAGAGGCAGAACAAGATGTATGGATTGCGAGGGTTCAAGAATAAGAGAAGATGCTAATTATGTAAAAATAAATGGGAAATCAATATCTAATTTATTGGCTATGCCTTTAAATGAGCTGAAAGATTTTTTTGACAATATTGAGCTAACAAAATACGAACAAGAAGTTTCTAAACGCATACTTTTTGAAATAAATAATAGATTGAGTGTTTTAAACAATTTAAGTTTATCGTACTTAACGCTTAGCCGTATGGCCAATACACTTTCTGGTGGCGAAGCCCAGCGTATAAAATTGACGAGAAGTTTGGGTAGCAATTTAACATCTTCTATGTATATATTAGACGAGCCAAGTATTGGTTTGCACCCAAAAGATTCTCAAAAACTGGTAGAAGAATTAAAAAGATTAAGAGATTTGGGCAACTCTGTTATAGTAATAGAACACGATGAAGATATTATTAAATCGGCAGATTTTATAGTAGATATAGGCCCACGTGCAGGGCGTTTTGGTGGAGAATTGACTTATGCCGGAAATGCAAAAGATATTTTAAAGGCAGATACTTTAACAGCCCAATATTTAACAGGAGAAAAGGAAATTACTTTACCCCAAAAAGAAAGAAAAGCTAAATATAAAATAGAATTAAAAGGAGCTACACAGCATAACCTTAAAAATGTAGATATAACCGTGCCTTTAAATGCTATGACGGTAGTGGCAGGCGTAAGTGGCTCTGGCAAAACTACTTTAATAAAAAATATTTTGTACCCGGCACTGCAACGCTTATATAGTATTGCAAGTACAAAACCGGGAGCATTTGAAAAAATAGAAGGAGATTTAAACAAAATAAAGCATATTGAGCTGATAGACCAAAATCCTTTGGGGAGAAGTAGTCGTTCTAATCCGGTTACTTACACTAAAGCTTACGATAGTATTAGAAATTTATTTGCTAATCAATCATTGGCAAAAGTTAGAGGATTGAAAGCTAAAGATTTTTCTTTTAATGTAGAAGGCGGAAGGTGCGAAACCTGCAAGGGCGAAGGAGTAATAACCGTAGAAATGCAGTTTTTAGCAGATGTAGAATTAGAATGTGAAGACTGCAAAGGCAAAAGATTTAAAGAGCAAGTACTAGAAGTAAAATATAAAGATAAATCAATTTATGATGTACTGGAAATGAGTATAGAGGAATCTTTAGAATTTTTTAAAGGAAAAGATGATATAGTTTCAAAACTACAACCACTACAAGACGTAGGTTTAGATTATGTAAAACTGGGGCAGAGTAGTAGCACATTGTCGGGTGGCGAAGCTCAACGTTTAAAATTGGCTTCATTTTTAATAAAAGCTTCAAATCCGGAGCCTATTTTCTTTATTTTTGATGAACCTACAACAGGCTTACATTTAGATGATGTAAATAAATTGCTAAGAGCTTTAAATGCTTTAATTGAAATAGGACATACCGTGTTAATTATTGAGCATCACCCCGATGTAATAAAAAATGCCGACCACCTTATAGAACTTGGACCCGAAGGAGGGAAAAATGGTGGATATAAAGTATTTGAAGGAAAACCTATTGATTTATTAAAAGTGAAAAATTCGCCAACAAGGAAATTTATAGAAGATAAACTAAAATGAGAAGAATAATTTTTATAGCTATTGCTGTTTTTATGTTTTTTAGTATAAAAGCACAAGTAAATGAGGGGTGGATAAAGTTGATGGACGAAAATATGCAGCCTTTGTACAATGTTGCTTTAATATATGTAGATAGCTCCAAAATTCAAGATATAGAATATGTAAATAACGGATTTTATGCTAATGATGCTATACAATACGATAAAATAATAATAACAAAACATGCAAAAACTACAGTAGAGCTTTATAAAAATGATTTGAAGAGCACTAAAGAAATAGTTTTAAGAAATTTATTGAGCAATGAAGTAGCAACCTTAGAAATAGAGGCGGAAAATGTTGCTTATATAGATAGTTTGCCTAAAGACTATAAAATAATGGAAGTAAAATCCATGAGTGAAAAGAAGTATAGAACATCGGGGTTAAATGTTAGAAAAAGTGTGGAAGAACGAGAATTTATAAACGAAGAAAAAGTAAAAGAAGGCTTTAGAGTAGATAGTGAAGTGCTAAATTCTAAAAACTATATAAGAGGAAATAAAATATATTATGGAGTAGGTTCTGCTATACTTTTAGATGATGTAAAGCAAGAATTAAAAACTATCGCAAATGCTTTAAACGGAAGTCAAAATATAGAGCTAAAATTAACGGCTTATGCCGATGCCAATGAGGAGCAAAACGAAGCTAAACAGATAGCAAAACAACGAGTAGAAAGATTAACCAGTTTTTTTATGGAAGCAGGAGTGCCTTTTAATAAAATTAGACCTGTGGCTGTAGGAAATGATGTATTAGCAAATGGGTGTTATAAAAATATAGATTGCACCTTTAAGCAACATCAAGAAAATAGGAGTGTAGAAATACTACTTTTAGAAAAATAAAGCTAATTGTCAACACGAAACGGCATAAAAAAACCATACGACTTTGTTTCAAAACCCTAATAATCAGGATTTAAACGTATCAGTTGTTCAGTAATCCCCTTGTCAAAATAAATTGAACCTAAAAAGGCTGAGGCCCGCCCTACCAACTGAGTAACGTTCGTTTTGTTTATAATGTTGATTTTGAACGTATATTGTCGTATGGTATGCTAAAGTTAAGAATAATTATTGAGATTGCAAAAAAATGTTTAGATAAATTACTCGTGCCACGACTCCAAGTTGTGGTACGAGTGTGCTGTTAAGTAACATTAGTTAAATATATAAATATTTGGTATTTTAACAAAATTAACCCGTCATACTTTTTAAAAACTCATCTGCTGTCATTATAGGCAATAAAGACTTTTTAAAATCTTTTCCATTTCTTGTAATTATAAGTTCGCAGTTAGATTCGGTTGCACTAAAATACTGTAGTGCATCTTCAAAGTCAGCTATTGAAGAGTTAAGCCCTTTTTCAATTGTTTGTTCGTCCAACGGGCATATTTCACTTATTATCTTAAATTTCCGTAATTTTTCTCGGGCAATTTTTGAACCTTCAAATTTTGAAAGGAAATAGTTTACCGTAGCAAATGAAATTGGAGAAACAACCATTGTTAGTTTTTCTTTTTCTGCCAGCGTTGCAATTTTTGCAATTGGGATATAAAAGGGCTTGCGTTCGCCTAAAAAATCTAACATAATGTTGGTATCTATAAAAATTCTTCTTTTCATTTATGTTTTTTCATTAAATAATCTGAATACTCTTTTTTATAGTCCAAATCAGTCGGAATTTCAACTCCTGTAGCTATACTTTTTACAAAAGGAGAAATCTCAAACTCATCAGATTCATTTTCTGAAGTAAGTGCCTGTAAGTACGCTTCAATTATACGAGAAAGGCTCATTTTTTTATTGGAAGCATACTTTTTTGCTTTTTCAATAACGTTTTGATTGAGTTTTAATGTCAATTTTGTATCCATAGCACAATGTTATACGTGCAAATTTAATAAAAAAATCCGTACGGTTAAAATTTAGATAGATATTTGCTAAGCGAAACAGATTTTTGGAGTTTTAATTTTTTCCTTGCTCTACTTCTTGATTTTTTAACACTATCCGGAGCTATGCTTAAAATATCGGCTATTTCCTTTTGTGTATAACCAATTTTTATTAAAGTCAATAAACGAATTTCAGATTTAGTTAAATCGGGATGTTTTTTTGAAAGTTGCTCAAGAAAATTTGGGTTTAATGCGGTAAACTTTAGTTTAAATTCTTCCCATTCTTCATCTGTAGAAAGTGAGTTTTCCAACAATTTTAATATACCAATTACATCCGTTTTTTCTATTCCTTTTTTATTAGATAATGCGGCTTCTTTTTCTTTTAATTCTTTTGAAGTATGAATGAGTTTATCTTTATTGGCTTCAAGTTCTTTTTTTAAGTTTTTTGTTTTTTCTATTTCGTTATCTAAGTTTTCGCCTCTGTCTAATTTTCTTTTTATTAAAACAGTCATAAAATATGTGAAACCTATAAATTCTACCATAGTTCCTATTTTTATATAAATGAAAGGATTGCCGGGGAAAATTTGAAAATGACCGTTAATTAAGCCTAAAGTTATAAATAACAGAAAAAGCGATAAGGATATTAAATAATAACGCAGTTCTAATTTTCTTGATTTTGCCGAAACAAGAATGGTAATAAGTATAATTCCAAGCCAAAGAAAAGATAAAGTATTATCAAAATAATGTAAGTGAGCTATAGATGAATTAAAAAAAATAAGCTGATAAATGGTGGTTCCACCTAATACAATAAATAAGAGCCATAAAATAAATTTGTAGTAAAGGGGAGCTACATTTTTTGTGTCTAAAAATTTAGTGGTAAACAGAATTAAACATAAAATCCAAAGCCTAACTGCAATAAAAATAACATGGTCAATAATAATAATTTTGAGTCCTAAGCTGTACAAATAACCCTCAAACCCTAAGTACATTAAGAATGTAGCCAACATATAAAATATGTAGTATAGGTGTATTTTTTGTTTATGTAGTTTCCATTGGTATATATTAACTATGAGCAGAAAAACAATTAATCCCATAAAAGTTACACTCCAAATCATGGTTTTACTAATAAAAGCAGAATAGCTTTCCATAGATATTAATTGTGGCGTAGCGTTTATAGTGCGTCCATCGCTGCTTGTTAAAAGTACAAAAGTAGCTTGCTCTTGTGGAGCTAAGTCTATTTTAAAATTAGGATTAGGAAAATTAAATGTTCTATAATCTCGCTTTGTTAGATCGGTTGTTTGCTTTACTAATTTTAAAGAATTGCTAAACGTATCCAGTTTGTAAAAAGCATATTTTCTATTAAAATTATCATTATTAATAATCATATAAGAATTAGCTTTGTTTCCATTGTTTACCTCTAATTTAATCCATAAATTTCCTTTGTAAAAACCTAAGTTTAAGTTTTCAAATTCTTTAAAATCAACGGTGTTAAAATCATTAGCATCTGCTTTATTATTGAGTGCTGCAGTAAAAGTGTAGTTTATATTAACAGTTTCTTCTTTAGTGCAAGAAGATAAAAGCAAAGCAAACAGGAGCAGTGAGAAATGTGTATAGAATAATCTATTTTTCATTTTGCAATAGAAGTAAGTTATTGTTTTTACTGTAATTTTAAATGGCAATTTTATTAAATAGCAATAGGAGCTTTTATAGTAGGGTGGTGTTTGTAGTTTAAAATTTCAATATCATCAAAAGTAAAATCTTCTATTTCTTTTATGTTAGGATTTAATTTTAAAGTAGGCAATTCATAAAAATCTCTACTTAATTGTTCTTTTACCTGTTCAAAGTGATTGGTATAAATATGAGCATCGCCAAAAGTATGTACAAAATCGCCTACTTGCAAGCCACAAACTTGAGCTATCATCTGTGTAAGCAAAGCGTATGAAGCTATATTAAAAGGAACGCCTAAAAATACATCTGCACTACGCTGGTATAGTTGGCAACTTAGTTTCCCATCTGCTACATAAAACTGAAACAGAGTGTGGCACGGAGGCAATCCAGATTTTCCCATCACAGGAATTTCTTTTGGATTCCACGCAGAAACAATGTGTCTTCTGCTATCGGGTTTAGTTTTTATATCTTCAATTACATTTTTTAATTGGTCAACACCTTCAAAATTTCTCCATTGTTTGCCATACACAGGTCCCAGTTCTCCGTATTTTTTTGCAAAGTCATCATCCGTTTTAATTTGCTCAATAAACTCCTCCATTTTTTCTTTCCAAACAGTACTATGCTTAGGATATTTCGTTTCTAAATTATTTTGTTTTAAATAGCTTTGAAAAGGCCATTCGTTCCATATTTTAATATTGTTTTCTACTAAATATTTAATGTTGGTATCGCCTTTTATAAACCAAAGCAATTCATAAATAATACCTTTGGTAAATACTTTTTTGGTAGTTAATAAAGGAAAACCCTTGGCTAAATTAAAACGCATTTGATAGCCAAAAACACTTTTAGTTCCCGTGCCTGTCCTATCGCCCTTATTTGTACCATTATTCATTATATGATTAAGCAAATCATGATATTGCTGCATGCTGTTTTATTTTGTTAACACAAAGATACGAGCTTAAAATTAGCATTAAAATAAGCTTATAAACAGTGTTAATTATCTAATTTTGCGTTTCTTATGGAAAGAGTAATAGGAAGATACGGAAAATATGGTGCGGCTAAAACCTTTTTGGTATTTGCAGGAATACACGGTAATGAAAAAGCAGGAATTTATGCTTTGCAAGAACTTTTTAAGGAATTTGAAGAAGCAAATGTACCATTTGATGGTACCGTAATAGGTATAGCAGGCAATTTGAAAGCAATAAAAGACAATGTAAGATTTACGCATAAAGACTTAAACAGACAGTGGTATTTAAGCAAAATAAGAAAATTGGGGGCATTGCCTTTTGGAATGCTTAATACGGCAGAGGACGTGGAGCAAAAACAAATATTAGATTTAATTTTAGACATAGTTCATGACAAAGGAAAGAAATTAATGCTGGTAGATTTACATACCACTTCGGCTAAAGGCGGAAGTTTTAGTATTACTAATGCTCATGCTAAAAGTACGGAATATGCATTGCAAATTCCAGTTCCTGTTATAGATAAAATGATAACAAAAATTAAAGGAACAACGCTTGAATATTTTAATGATATAGGCTTGCCTGCTATAGCATTTGAAGCTGGGCAACACGAAGACCCCATAGCCGTGCAAAGAATGAAAGCTGCTTTAGTTTATATGTTTTATCATGCAGGGTGTATAGAAAGTGGAGTGGTAGAAAAATATAAAGACGCATACTCAGAGATGGAAACTTCTTTTAAAAATTTACCAAAGCATGTGGAGGTAATATACAGACACCCTATAGAAGAAGATGATAAGTTTATAATGAAACCTGGATATGTCAATTTTCAAAGTATTAAAAAAGGAGAGGTGCTGGCTCACGACAAGCATGGCGAAATAGTATCTCACACCGATGGTTTAATGTTAATGCCATTATACCAGAGCAAAGGCGAAGATGGTTTTTTTATAGTAAAAGAAGTGTGATTATGTACTTGTGCCACGACTTGGAGTAGTGGCACGAGTAGAAAAATTCCATTACAAAAAAAACAGTTAGATTTATTAAGATTCAATAAAATATTTATATATTAGCAAGGTATAAACGGAATATATACGACATTATGTCGTTTATACAATTGTTAGCGGTAATTAAAATGAAAAAAACTATAGCGATAATATTATTGATGACTGTTGCTAAGATTGGCTTCTGTTGCAGCTGTATTCAAATGGAGGAGTTTTCAATTAAGACAGAGTTCAAGGATAGAGATGTAATTTTCAATGGGAAACTAATTCAAGTAGACACCATTAATGTTGATACTGACTCAATCTTGAATTTCTCAACTGACGAAATTTGGTACACTTTTCAAGTTGTCGAATATTTCAAAGGGAAATCAAAAGAGAAAACGATTAGAATAAGGAGTGGCATTACAAATGCTGATGACTGCAAATTTGTCTTTACGAAAGGGAAATCTTATGTCGTATATGCAAACCACCCATTGACTGATAAATTTAAAAAGGAAAAATCCATTTTAGAGACCACGGTTTGTACTCATACAGGAGAAGCGACCGAACAGAAGATTATTGAAGCTAAAAACCAAAGTAAATACCGCTAACACGGTGTATAGTGCATACCCTTCGGGATACGCACCATACACAAAACGTTACAAGCCATTATAAAAAAAGACCGAACATAAAATGAAAGACTATTTTGAACTACAAGGTGTTCTGACAAACCGAAAGATTAAGGAATTAGGACTTAATCCTCTTTTAGGCTATGTTTTGGGTTTAACTGCATTTGTTTTGCTTTCAGAATACATTTTCCAAAAGACAGAGTTTGCCAAATACTTAGTAATCTTAACTTGCCTTAGTTTACAATTCAAACTTTCTGAAAAAAATAGAACGGATTTTTTACTATCAACTTTCGGAGATAAAACAAAAATAAAAATAAGAATTACAGAGAACTTTATTCTTTGCATACCTTTTGTTTCTATTCTATTATACAAAAGTTTTCTCATTGAAGCCAGTATTCTATTTTTATGTTCGATTGTTCTTGCCTTATTCTCTTTTCACTCCAATTTCAATCTAACAATCCCAACTCCATTTTCTAAAAGACCATTTGAATTTTCAACAGGTTTCAGAAAGACCTTTTTCATATTTCCTGTTGCCTATGCTTTGACAGTTATTGCCATAAATGTTGATAATCTTAATTTGGGAATTTTCGCTCTTCTTTTGGTTTTCTTAACCTCTTTAAGTTACTACCACAAGCCTGAACAAGAATATTATGTATGGATTTTCGCTGAAACACCAAAAAGATTTTTAAAGAATAAAGTTTTTAACGCATATAGAAACGCTTCTATTTTAGCAGCTCCAATCATAATTAGTCTTTTGGCATTTTATCCAAACGAGTTTGAATTAATTTTACTCTTTTTTATAATTGGGCTTCTTTTTCTTTGTACAGTAATTTTGGCAAAATATTCAGCCTATCCTGGTGAGATGAACATACCCGAAGGAATTATTATTGCGTTTAGCCTTTACTTTCCTCCTTTGTTATTAGCTATCATCCCGTTTTTTTTCTCAAAGTCTATTAATAAGCTAAAATATTTATTGAATGATTAAAATTAATGGGCTTAGCAAAAGTTATGGTAAAAACGAAGTTTTGAAAAATATTTCAATGGAGTTTTTAAAAGGGAAAGTTTATGGAATTGTTGGTGAAAACGGTGCAGGAAAAACAACACTATTTAGATGTATTGCAGGTTTAGAAAATTATAATGGAGAAATAATTTCCGAACATTCGCCTTTAAAAAAACATTTAGGATTACTTCTGACAGACCCTTTCTTTTTCTCTAAGATAACAGGAAAAGAATACATCAGACTACTTTGTAATGCCCGTGGAAAGTCTAATTTAGAAATCGAGAGCAAAAACATTTTTGATTTACCACTTAATCAATACGCTTCAACTTACTCGACAGGAATGAAGAAGAAATTAGCAATTACCGCTATTCTACTTCAAGAAAACGAATACTTTATTCTTGACGAACCATTTAATGGTGTTGACATTCAGAGCAACATCATTTTGACAGAGATAATTTTAAAACTTAAAGAACTTAATAAAGTTGTGCTTATTTCATCACATATTTTTTCAACTTTAAGCGATACTTGTGACGAAATACACCTTTTGAGAAAAGGAGAGCAAATCAAATCAGTTCAAAAGTCCGAATTTAAAAACTTAGAACAAGAAATGAAAGAAATTACAATTGGAAATCGAATTGAAAAACTTGAACTTAAATAATAAAAACGGCTTGTAACAATGTATATGAAAAATAGCCGAGATAGTAGTAAAATCAAGGGTTGTAGCTCGCTTCAACGTTCTTGTAACTTGACAGGGAAGTACAACGCAGTCGGCTACTATTCTTATACTCACCGTTGGTAGCTAAAACAGACGACACTAAATAAAAACATTATAAAACAGTAAACAGACAAATTAGTATGCTCCTACAAATAAAAATACTTTAGGGAAACTAAAATTGAGCATACATTAATTTGTCATCGTCTGTTTTATAGCATTTTAGTGTTTTTGATTATAGTCTTGACCTGGCTACCTTTGTATCAAGACAAAAGTAAAAGACCATAAACTTACTTAAACGTCCCAAGATGCTATCTTAAAGCATAAATTATTGGTGTAATAACGGATAGTTATTATAAATTTGCCTTATGAAAAAAGCCGAAAAAGTAAGTTTTGTAATTGATACTTTAGAAAAACTTTATCCCAAAGTTCCTATTCCGCTAAATCATACCGACAATTATACTTTGCTGGTAGCTGTGCTACTTTCTGCACAATGTACTGACGAACGCGTAAACAAAATAACGCCAAAACTTTTTGCCTTAGCCAATAATCCTACGGATATGGTTAAACTTGGACAAGAAAAAATTAAAGAAATTATACGCCCTTGTGGTTTATCGCCTATGAAATCTAAAGGAATTTTTGGCTTGTCGGAAATTATTTTAGATAAACACAATGGAAAAGTGCCCAACTCTTTTAAAGATTTAGAAGCCTTGCCCGGTGTGGGGCACAAAACTGCATCGGTGGTAATGAGCCAAGGTTTTGACGTGCCTGCTTTCCCTGTAGATACTCACATACATAGGCTTATGTACCGCTGGACTTTGAGCAACGGTAAAAATGTGCAACAAACCGAAAAAGATGCTAAACGGCTTTTTCCAGAAGAACTGTGGAACAAACTACACTTACAAATTATTTATTTTGGAAGAGAATACTGCCCCGCTAGAGGACACAAACTTAATGAATGTCCTATTTGCAGCAAAATAGGCAGGAAACAGATGAGATGAAAGATTTTCCCATTAATTTACCTATTTCAAATTTTTAGAAATAGTATTAATAATGCTTTTTCTTTCATTATAAAATGAAGCAATAAACAAAGCGTTAAAAAAGGCAAATGCTATCATTCCCATTTGGGTTTGAAAAAGCGATTCAAAAAACATATAAATAAGCAAAATAAGGATGTATAAAAAATAGAGCTTGTTATTTTGAACAAACGCCTTTATAAAAGAATAGGCAAATATTAAAATTACCGATAAGAAACCTAAAATACCCAATTCTAAAAATGCTTCTATAAATTGGTTTTGTGCATTAAGATTATTTTCTACTCCAAAAGTATAATTTACTAATTCAAATCTTTCTTTTAAAAATTCAACGCTATTTCCTACGCCTATTCCCGAAAACCAATATTGTTTTAATAAAACCATACTTTCCCTCCACGACATCAGTCTTGAATTTAAAGTATTTAATATAAACTCTTTATTTAAAAATCCGCTTTGAACTAATACAAAACTAAATACTGCCAAAAAAATACTTACCGCCCATACTGCCGTTTTCTTGTTGCCTACAAAATTATAAAGGGCAAAAGAAAAGCTTAAAGGCAATACTATAAAGCCAATTTTGGAACTACACAAATAAACCATAAAAGTAAAAAACACTAATAAACCCCAAAAAACTGTACGCCATTTTTCTTCTTTTAAATGCTTGAAATTATTGCCCAAAAACAAAATTCCTAAATTAAAATACAAGGAGTGTGTAACAGGGTTTGCTTTTACATGAAAAAGTAAATTTCTATAAAAAAAGCTATTCCAGCCATATTCCGGGAAATGTACAAAAGACTGAATTAATATATAAACTCCAAAACCCGTTAATCCAAGAATATAAGCTGTGAGTAAAAACCGTGGTTTTATTTCTATTATTCTTTCCAGCTGAGATACGGTTATCCAATAAACCAATGGCAAGGAGTATAAGGCTATTTTTGTCCAATGTTCATTAGGTTTTGTAATAATATTTATTACAATAACAGCTAAATTAAATAGCAGTAAAATACTGTAAGGATGTTTTAATAGCTCATTAATTTTTGTTTGAATAATTTGCCAGCCAGTAGAGCGGTAAACAATGAGTGTACGAATTATTAAGGTTAAAAATGAAAACAATAAAATAAGCGTAGGAATACTGGTTGACACTCTATGAAAAGGAATAGCCATAGCCAAAATAAAAAAACTTGTGGCAAAAGCATACTCTATAAAAATAGGGTAGTTTAAGTCTTTTGAAATATTTTGAAGACTATTAAACATGGTTTTTTTTGCTATTCTCCTTTTAAATTTGCTAAAAACAAAATAATCTAAAGACATCATTAATGCCATACTAAGAAAAAGCGTAATTAAAATAACAGCCAAGCTCCCTAAATCTTGCGTAGGTAAAGAAACTATAACCAAAAATATAGCAAAACCAAATAGGAACAATGATGCTTCTGCATGGTTAAATCCCAACCTTAACAGCAAGTGGTGCACATGGTTTCTATCTGCTTTAAACGGAGATTTTTTTAGATAATAAGGTCGCAATATAAAAAGTCTTAGTGTATCTGCCACGGGAATTGCCATAGCTGCAAAAACAATTCCTATTTCTGCTTCACACTTTGTTGAAATTTCATTGCTTAAATCGGTATAAGTATTGATAAAAACTATGGCTAAATAAGAAGCTAAAAAGCCAATTAACATTGAGCCATTATCGCCTAAAAAAGCCTTTGTGTTAAATAAATTAAACCTTAAAAAAACAGACAAGGAAGCTATAATGGTAAATACAAAAATTACATAATTATACTTGCCCGCAATATAAAGCCACAAACCAAAAGAAATTAATGCCGCTATTCCCAGCAATGCCGCTAAGCCATTAATGCCATCTACTAAATTAAATGAGTTTATGATAAATACTATAGCCACTACACATATTAATTGCCCTATAATTATAGGAATACCGTATAAATGCATGTACTCGGCTATATGTATTTTAGCTACAAATACCATTAAAACGGCTACTAAAAACTGCCCTAAAAACTTTTGAGGAGCGTTTAATGGAAATTTATCATCTATTAGTCCTATAGAGAAAAGTAAAGTGCCACTTAAAATAAGCGTAATACTCTGAAAACTAATTGGAAATAAGGTTAACTGTGCCAATAAAAAAGCTAAATAAACTAACCAGCCACCTACTGGAGGCACACTTGTTTTATGCCGTTTTCTACTGGTAGCTTCATCAACATAGTTTTTTTTCTGAGCAAAAAGTATAAGTTTTGGAAATAAAACCAAAGCTACTACTGTATAAATAAACGGTATAAGCAAAAGCCAATAATTCAAACTTTACATTTTTTTGTAAAGATAGATATTAGGTTTTAGAAATTTTGGTGATAGCCTTTTTTATTGCTCTATCCAGTCTATAATTTCTTGGTCTAAGGGATTGGTTTTAGATGGAATCATTTTTTCTAAAACGCCTTTCTCATTTATTAGGTATTTCTGAAAATTCCATCCTACTTTGCTGTCCATTACCCCATTTAGCTCTTTTGTAGTTAAAAATTGATATACAGGATGCATATCTTTTCCTTTTACTGAAATTTTAGACATCATAGGGAAAGTTACTCCATAATTAACTTTACAAAATTGAGCTATTTCTTCGTTAGTGCCCGGTTCTTGTTTTAAAAAGTTATTTGCAGGAAAGCCTACTATTACAAAATTATTGTCTTTATATTTTTGGTACAATTCCTCTAATTGCTCGTACTGAGGTGTAAATCCACATTTTGAAGCGGTGTTTACCACCATTATTTTTTTACCTTTTAATTGGGCAAAATCAAATTCATTGCCTGTTATATCTTCTACTTTAAATTGATAAATTGTTTTATCCATGGTATTGAAATTTTTAGTGTTAATAGCTGGTTTTGAGCTACAAGCTAATAAGGATATTAGTGCTACAAAAAGTGCTTTCATAATGTTTGTTTTACTTTTATAAACAAAATATTGGCAATAAAGTTTTATAAAACAAAAATGCCTCTAAAATTAGAGGCATTTTTGTTAAGTTGAATATTATTTTATCTAATTAACGTTACTGTTCCGCTTATTGTTTTCTTACTTCCGTCAAACAATGTAGCTTCTATTTGATAAGCATAAACACCGTTTGGAGCTGGTTTGCTATTAAAAGTACCGTCCCACGCTCCTCTCGGATTTGTATTACCTGTCATACATTCATCATAAATATCATTAGGATTATTTAAACCATTGGTTTGATTTGCATTATAGAACATTTCTTCGCCCCATCTGTTAAATATTCTCACATCTAAATTGCTGGCACCTAATATATTTATTTCAAAATTATCATTTACACAATCCCCGTTTGGCGAAAATGCCGTAGGCATAAACACTAATGGCTCTTGACTTACGTTGATTTTTAAGGTATCAAATGCTTCGCATCCATTAGTATCTATAGCTGTTACTATTACGGTAACATAATCTACCGGTTGCACATTGGCTTCATAGCATGGTTGCGTACCACAATTTGAAGTGTCAACTGCATTTGGTCCACTATTTGGACTCCAATGTATAGAAGAAATGCCCACGCCCGGATTAAGTACGTCAACTAATAAACTTACATCTTCTCCTCTAACAATATATAGTTCGTCTGAAACAAATATATTGTCTAACCCTGCTCCTTGTAAATCTATTTCCATTGTAGCTAAGGTAACGATATCAAATTGTGCCGATGCAGAGCAATCGTTTTGGTCTATTACATTTACTACGTAAGTACCTTCAGTTAAGTTTTCAAATACGCTATCTGTTTGCATAAAACCGTTTAACTGATATGTAAATGGTGGATTGCCATTGGTAACAATCACTGCTACTTCTCCATTTGAATTTGACTCGCAAGTAACACCTTGTGTAGTTGTTGAAACCTCCATAGCAATAGGATTTACTAATACAGCTGTATCGTAAACCGTACATCCATTTCTATCAGTTATTTCTACAATATAAGATGTATCTCCTGCTAAATTATTAGCTAAAGCACCTGTTTGCTGAGGTGTAGTATTCCAAGTATATGTATAAGGCAATGTACCGCCAGAAGCACCTATTAATGCCATTCCTGTTTCATCTCCTGCACATCCCGGATTTGTAACACTAACTGTGGTAATAATTTCTGAAGGCTGATTAATGGTATATGAAGCAGTTTCAACACATCCGTTTGCATCTGTAACCGTCATTACATAAACTCCTGCCGATAAATTTGAAACTGTAGGAGTTGTCATTCCTCCAGGAGTCCAACTTATAGTGTAAGGTGGTGTTCCACCAGAAACGCTGGTTATTATTTCTCCATTACTTCCTCCAAAACAAGTAACATGAGTTAATCTGATTAAATTAATATTTAACGCAGAAAGTGGTCCGTGAACTGTATCTGTTAATGTAATTTGACAACCATTTTTGTCTGTTACTATAACAGAAACTATACCTGCATTTAAACCGGATATTGAAGATGTAGTTTCAAAAGTATTCCATAAATAAGTATAAGGGGCTGTTCCTCCACTTACTGTTACACTTGCAGTACCAGAATTATCTCCAAAACAAGCAACATCTGTTGTAGTAATAGAACCTGCCAATGCTACTGGCTCTGCAATTGTTTGAGAAATTGTAGCTGTACATCCGTTTTGGTCGGTTACAACAATTGTATATGTTCCTGCACTTAAATCTTCAATATCTTCTGTAGTAGCTGTAGTATTCCAAGAGAAATTATAAGGAGGTGTTCCTCCTGCTACGCTAATATCTACTGAACCGTCATTTGCTCCATTACAAGTTATATCAGAATAATCTGCAACTACTAATGATAAAGATGCCGGAGATGAGATAGATTGAGTAATTGTGGCAGAACATCCTGCTCCGTCAGTTACTATTAATGTATAAGTTCCGCCACCTACATTGGTTAAATCTTCTTGAGAAGTACTATTTGACCAATTGTAAGTATAGTTTCCATCGCCACCGGTTACTGTTACATAAATAGCTCCTGAGTTATTTCCTCCGCATGTTTCGTTTATAACGCTATCTATAGCAATTACTAACGGTGGATTTTCGGAAATTGTAGTACTCACTGTTGCACTACAGCCGTTGGCATCTGTTGCTTCAAAAGTATATAAGCCTGCTGCCAATCCTGTAAAAATATTACTTGTTTGAGGATTAGCACCATTAATCGTATAGGTAATTGTACCATTTCCTCCTGTAGCTTGTAAAGTAACTGTTCCGTCATTTTGCCCTGAGCAACTTACATTTGTTTGGTTTGCAACAGATAGACTTAAAGTATATTGGTCTGTTAATATGGCATTTCCTGTAGCGGTGCAACCGTTCGCATCTTCTACTTCTATGGTGTAGCTTCCTGCACTTAGGTTGTTAAATACATTACTTCCCTGTGGTGCTCCATTGTTTAAACTGTACATATAGCCTGCTGTACCTCCTGTTACATTTACCGTTATGCTTCCGTCATTGCTGTTTGAACAACTTGGGTCATTTGTTACCGTACTTACACTTAAAGCTACCGGCTCTACTACTGTTGCTGTTGTTGTTGCTGTACATCCGTTGGCATCTGTTACTGTTAAGGTATAGCTATCTGCTCCTACATTGCTTAGGTTTTGTGTCGCTGATACCGGATTGCTTGTGCCGTCCACCCACGCATAAGTGTAGCTCGGTGTGCCGCCTGTTACGCTTACTTGTACGCTGCCGTCTGTCGCTCCATTGCAACTCACATCTGTTACGTTCGTTACAGTGGCGGTTAACGGTGTAGGTTGTGTTATTGTGGCACTTAAACTTTGTGCACATCCATTTACATCTGTTACTACTACATTATAACTGCCTGCCGCTAAGCCTGTGAAGCTTCCTGTGGCTTGTCCTGCTCCTCCATTTACACTATAACTATATGGTGTTGCTCCTCCTGTGGCGTGTACATGTATCTCTCCTGTGTTTTGTCCATTACAGCTTACATCTTTTGTACTGTCTAAGCTTAATGTCATCGGTGGATTTTCTGTTATCGTTGTACTTACTGTTGCACTACAGCCATTATCATCTGTTGCTTCAAAGGTATATAAGCCTGCTCCTAAGCCTGTAAACTCATTGCTCGTTTGGGCATTTGTTCCATTTATGGTATAGCTTATTGGCAATGTGCCTCCTGTGTTGGCTATTCTTACATAACCATCATTATTGCCTGAACAACTTACATTAAACTGTGAGTCTATAGCTATACTGAATGTATATTGATCTGTTAATATGGCATTTCCTGTAGCAGTGCAACCGTTCGCATCTTCTACTTCTATGGTGTAGCTTCCTGCACTTAGGTTGTTAAATACATTGCTTCCCTGTGGTGCTCCATTGTTCAAACTGTACATATAGCCTGCCGTGCCTCCTGTTACATTTACCGTTATGCTTCCGTCATTGCTGTTTGAACAACTCGGGTCATTTGTTACCGTACTTACACTTAAAGCTGCCGGCTCTACTACTGGTGCTGTTGTTGTTGCTGTACATCCGTTGGCATCTGTTACTGTTAAGGTATAACTATCTGCTCCTACATTGCTTAGGTTTTGTGTCGCTGATACTAGATTACTTGTGCCGTCCACCCACGCATAAGTGTAGCTCGGTGTGCCACCTGTTACGCTTACTTGTACGCTTCCGTCTGTCGCTCCATTACAACTTGCATCTGTTACGTTAGTTGCGGTAATACTTAATGCTGTAGGCTCTAATAATGTTACATCTAAATTTTCTACACAACTTGATGAAGTGGATACCGTTAAATTGTATGTTCCACCGCTTAAGCCTGTAATATCATCATTTGTAGAAATAACTGTTCCGTTTAATCTCCACTCATAAGTATAATTTGGCGTACTACCTGAGGCGGTTACATATATTGCTCCAGTAGCATCTCCATTACACATAATTTGATGTACCGAATCTAATTCTATTTGAATAGGTGGTTGCTCTACTAAGGAAACTGATGTATTGGCAGTACAACCGTTGTCATCTTCTGCATAAAATGTATAATTTCCGGCAGAAAGATTTGTAAATACTGAATCCAAAACAAATGTGGAATTATCCTGAGAAAATTGGAAAGGAGCAACTCCTCCAACTGGACTTAGTTCTACATATCCATCTGTACTTCCTGTACAAGAAATATCTTTTATAGAATCGGTAGTAAGAGCAAAAGTATATTGAGCTGTTAGTGTGGTATCTTTTGAATATACACAGTTATTGTTATCTCTAACTCTTATAGTATATATTCCATCAGATAGATTATTAAATGTATTACCACTTTGATAAGAACCTCCGTTTATTGAATATTCATACCCTGGAGTTCCTCCAACTGCATTTACTGTAATTTGCCCATTATTAGAGGTAGCACAGCTTGGTTCTACAATGTTAAATGAAATAGTTATAGAATCGGGCTGTGTTATAATTACCGGATTTCCATTAAAGAATTTAAAACATCCTGTTGCATTTTTAACAACAACATAGTAAGTTCCTGCCGGCAAACCTGTAAAACTATTATTTCCAACATAAGTAAGACCACTATCTATTGAAAAAGAATCTGAATTTGCCGTAATATTTATTGTACCGATATTTACATTATAACATGTCAAATTCGTACTTGAAACATTTGTAATTTGAGGATTTGGCAATACGGTTAATTGATGAGCCGCACTAGTAACAGCACATGGCCCAGAACCCACAATAACGGTATAAGAATAATTTCCAGCGGTAAGAGCTGCATCTGTATTTAATGTTGATGAATTTGTTCCAACATTTACTCCATTTCTTTGCCATTGATATGTATAAGTTCCTGTTCCTCCCGATGCAGTAGCTGTTAATGTAACAGAATTTCCAGAACATACAGAATCAGCACCAGAAATAGAAGCTGTTGTAGCCGGAATTACATAAATTCTAAATGGCAATGTAGTATCTGGAGAACAAGTGCCACTTTTTACAATTGCTCTAAAATCATAAGTACCTACAGTACTTAATACTCCAGGCGAATATGTATCATTTGTATTAATAATATTGGTATAAGCTGCACCATTTATACTGCGTTGCCAAGAAGTAACACTTCCCACATAACCTGTTAAGGTCAATACGCCCGGATTACCATTAATACATACAGAATCATTTGGACCATCTACCGTACCAGCAATAGTAGAAGGGTTAATGTCTATTTGTATAACATTAGAATATACGATAGGTACGCAAGGTGCATTGGTAACAGCAATTCTATACCATCTTGAAATAACTCCCGGTCCTGCATTTGTGATTGTTTCCCCTATAGATGGAGACGTTGCTCCTGAAATATTATTAAAACCCGTTGTACTATTAATAGTAGAAACTTGCCATTGAATATCTCCGGTATAACCATTAGCATTCAAAGAGTATGATTCTCCCGTACAAACTTCCGTAACTAAAGAACTAATAGCTCCAGAACTTGGATTTGGTTTAACTATCATTTCTACAGGTACTGTAAATTCAGTATTACAACCACCATTTTGTACAGCAGCTCTAAAGTAGTGAGTTCCCACAATATTTGCATACGCTACTGGCGAAAAATTAGGATTTGTAGATGTGCCGGAGGCTGTAACCCATGTTGCACCATCTGATGAATATTGCCAACCTAATACTGAGCCAGTATGCCCCGATAAAATTAAATTAGTAGGAGGCAAACTTTGACAAATAGTTTGTGTAGCAGGTGTAATTGTTCCCGCAACTGTTGCCGGGGTTATATTAACGCTTATACTTTCGCAATAAGAATTAACACCTCTACAAGGTTGTCCATCAACATAAAATGAAGCATAGTAGGTGGTTGCAACAGTAGGGCTAGGAATGGTTAAATTCATGCCTGAGCCCACATAAGTTCCTCCGCACGAGCCACTAAACCATCTTAATTCATCTCCATATCCATTATTAGACATACTGCCATTAGATGAACCGTTATGACTAAGCGTAATTGTACCACTACCACCACCACATATAGATATTGTAGAACTACTACCATTTACCGTAGCTATTCCATAATTAGCTGTCTTACACCCACATACATTTAATTGATAACCATAAGTGCATAATGGATCACCACTTATTGCATCTCCCCCAAAAATTGACCAATTACTTGTACTTGAAATTAAACCCCAATCATAGTTGTTCAAGTTTCCAACAGGATCTAATGATTGACCGTTGCTTGCATTTGTAACATTATGCCCCACTACAGAGTTTGTAGCATCTTCATCAAAGGTAATTGTTATTGGTGCACTTAATGCTGTATTACCTATAAAATTTCTATCTACTAAGCTCACATTACCCAAAGTAGAATTATTCACTCTAAAAACTGTCTCACCATGAAAAGCAGAACCTGAAGCTGGAGCCGCACATGTCCCATCCGTTTTAAGGAAACTTATACTAACGTTAACATCACTTATATATGAATTAGTAGGGAAATTTCCCGGAGAAGTAAATGATACACTTGAACTTGTTCCTGAAGATGCGTCATAAGAAGCATTCCAAGCTGTACTTGTACTTGTTACGCAGTTAAAATCGCAGTTCGTAGCTATTATTTGTACTGTTGAATAACAATTGCTGTTTACACCTCCATTTCTTGTATAAACTCTATAAGTTTTGGTAGCGTTAACACTTAAAGTGGTACTTGAAGCTATACCATTGTAAACTATAGTAGCTCCATCATACACTACATAACTCCCTCCAAAAATAGCTCCAGTAAAACTTAAAGTAACATTTGTAGAAGTTCCTTGGCAAATTTGAGTGGTACTAGCTGTTACATTAGGTCTTGGAGATGTATATCTTACATAAAACTCTCCTCCATAATCCGAACTACCATGCCAATTTGTAAAAGCTTGAAAATAATTATTAGTATTAGGACCTGCAAATCTATAGTTTAACGTTCCTACTACTTCATCATATCTATAATCGTCATTATCAAAAGGATTACTTGTACAATAGTCGCAAGAACCACCACAATCATCTCCCTCATAATGTCCTCTTAGTCTAAAAAACTGAGGTACATCATAAGAGTTCGCCCCTGCAACTCCATAAGAAGTATTTAAAATGGTTACATCTGTATGATTCCACCAGCCTATTTGATATGCTCCTCCTTGGGCTAAGCAATTACCTCCTCGCCATCCCATTCCGTCAACATCTCCTAAGTCAGCAAACCACCACTGCCAGTTAGATTCATCATTAGCAAAAGGATCTTCATATTCTTCGTTCCATGCTCTTGTGGCGACTATTCTAACATCCATACAACCATCGTTATATGTTTGAGCAAATAAATAAGAATTAAAAATCAATAATGTAAAAAGTAATAACTTTCTCATATTTGTATCGTTTAGTAGTTAATTTAGTAGGGTTATTAATTGTAGTCAGGTTTCAAACCTTTTTTCTCTGCTTCTTTTGTAGCTTCTATTTTATCCACTATAGCTTTTCTGTAAACTTCAGCATTAAACCAACTCGGAAATTCAGGTTTTATTCTATATATATGATTGAATTCCTCTGGACTAAAAACAAAATACCAAGCTTGTAGTTTTAGCTCAAAATCTAATTCATCTTCAAAGTTTGAAAACTTTTCCGGTTTAAGAGGTTTCTCATAACTCTCCAATGGCATAATAAAATAGGGCATATCTATTATGTTTTGATATCCTTTGTAATAAGGATTTAATTTTGTTAGCTCGGGGGCATTAACAAATGCTTCATATTCAAAACAATAAAGTTTTTGCCATTTGAATATAGCTTCTTCATATTTTTTTAAGTCAAAATTGTAATCTTTTGGCTTTGGAAAATGAGGAGCTACTTCATCCAATCTTTTATCTGTTATTCCTGAACCCTCAACCCATTCCCAATATGAGTTTTCAAATTTTACATTATCTTGCGATTTGCCAGAAATTAGTATAAATAAGCACAAAAAAAGTAGTGTAGATTTGTACATAATCTTAGTTAATTTAGTTAAGCCTATAAAACTAAGATTTTTTTTGAATAATTTATACTAAATGCAAAATATTTTAAAAAGTAAAATTCCCTTGCAAACTAAAAGTACGTGGAGCATCCATTTTTGCAGGGCGTAATTGATAGGCGTTATTGGCTATATTTTTTACTATAAATCCCAACTTAAACAACTCGTTAAACTGATAACTGGCACGTACATCTACAACAAATTCTCCTTTATAATTTAAAGAATTTCTATATTCATCTATACCTGGTATTGCTAGCTTAAATACAGGATCTACATTATCAAGAAAGCCATAATATCGTATGTTTGTTCCAATATTTATTTTCTTTATTATTTGGATATTAAAATCCATTTTTAAAACATGTCTAAATCTATACCTTAACATACTTGACACTATATTTTTTTCATTTCTACTATAATAAGCATCATACTCTTCAGGTTTAATTTTAAAAGCTTTAAATGCATTTGTAAATACATTAGTAAACTTTGTAAGCGTTGTATCAATTCCGGCATCTGCCGCATAATTATAGGTGTAGCCTATCATATATGAAAAATCAACATTTTTAAACTTATGTGTTGCATTGTAATTTAATTCCCACCCAAAAATTCTAGCTTTTGCTATATTTTTCATTTGAAAACCTAACCTATATTCATTAGTATCTAATGGATTTTGATAAGACCCAAAAAGGAATTCAGTCATTTGATCAAACGACTGATAAAACGCCACTACATCTGCTGTTGCTTCATATTTAGGGAATCTCAATACTCGTTTATATCCCAATTCATAAGTAAAACCCGTTTCTGGCTTAATATCTGGATTTGGTAGTGCATATATATCTCCAAAATCATCTGTTGAAGCTATTTTTTCTGTAACAAATCTTTCTGCAACAGAAGGAATCCTAAATGATTGTCCAAAACCAAAACGTACAAAATTCTTATTTAAAATTTCATAACTTGCTCCTGCATTAAAAACAGGTTTACTTGCTGCTTTATTACCGTCTAAAGAAACATAATCAAATCTTGCTCCTGCTGCTAAAGTTAAATCTTTCCAACCAAAATCTCCTTGAGTATATACACTTGCTGTATTAAAAATAAAAACGCTATTTCCTTTTCTAGAATAATTTTTAAAGGAGATAGCTTTGATTCTATCAAAATTATTTATAAACCCAACAGATATTGTAGAATTAATCTCTTTTTCTTTGTTTTTAATAAAACGTTTATACATAAGATCTTGATAAGATTTTATACCACTATATTCTCCTTTATAACCTTTACCCAATCTTTGATCGTAGTAAAATCTATTATTAAAAGTTATTTGATTATTTTCATTAAAAAAATACTTAATTTTTGGATCTATATATCCTCTAAAATATTTATCTTGATATGATTCTCCTTTATAGGCTCCTTCTTTATCATTCTCCCAAATAAAAAACTGTTTATTATTTCTATATAAAGTATTGGCATCAACTTCTATAGTCAGTCCTTCTACTTTTTCAGGTCTTATACGCCACTTAAATCCATTTCTTATTCTATGATTATACTGACTTTGGATATGAGTTTGATTTGAAATATATGCTCCTGTTAAAACAAAATCCATATTTTTTTTCATTTTTCTCAAATGGGAATACATTACACTTAATTCATGTGGCGATTCTATAAAATTACCATCTCCATACTGCCACCATTTCCCTTCTTTTATTGGCGGATTATCATACAATGTACTTGATAGTACCACATTTGTTTCTTTATCTTTAGTAGGCCATTTAGTGTTTACTGCTATAATACCATTTAATGCAGATGAACCATATAATACTGATGAAGCTCCTTTAACCACATCCATACTTTTAATATTTTCCATAGGAATAAAATCCCATAATATTTCGTTTCTTTCCGGTGATAGGAAAGGTATATCATCTATAACTAAAATAACTCTACTTCCTACGCCATAAGCATATCCACTTCCTCCTCTTATACTTACTTGCCCATCTAAAAGAGTAACACCAGGCACTCTGTCTATAGCGTCAGAAGCAATAGTAATATTATTGTTTTGTATAAAATCTGCTTCTATGGTTTCTACAGAAACTACTTCTTTTTCTTTTACAATTCCTCTTTTTGTAGGGCTAACCACTTCCACTTCTCCTATTACTTGCTCTGAAGCTTTTAAACCAAAGTTTAAAATACTTTCTTTTCCGTTTTGAATACTTACCGTTTTTGAAGATTCATTAAATCCTATAAAAGATACTTTAACAGTATATGAACCCTGTGGTAGTTCTAACTGAAAATTTCCGTCAAAATCTGTTGAAGTAGCCCATCCTTTTGAAACATCTACGGCAACTGTTGCCGAAAAAACAGGCTCTCCATTAGCATCTGTTACTTTGCCTTTTAATGTTCCCGTGCTTTGTGCTACGGTTAATAAAACAAAAAATGACATTAAAAGTGAAAAATAAAGTTTTTTCATGCAGTTATATTTGTAGTGCAAAATTAAAAAAAATAACTAATTTTAAGTTTCATGGCTTCATCAAATGTAGATAACTTTATAAAATTTGAAATTGAAAAGTCCTTTTCAAATACTTTAAAGAATGCTATTTTAAATATACAACAAAATTTTAATTATTTTTTATCTTTTAATAATTATTCTCCTAAAAAAAGAGTTTTTACCGTTGGATTAAACCACAATAACAATTTAAAGGTTTCTCAAAAGTTTGTTTTTCTGCTTGAAAATAAAATTTACAACCACGACAAATGGTTTAGCTCAGAGCCACTTTTAATTGTAGAAAACAAACCGGACTACTTGGCTACTTGTTTTTATATGGTAAACTGCCTGCAAGAATATTGTATAAATGTAGAAGATCATTTGAATAGATTTGACTTTGAAAAAAGCTATCAAAAGAAATTTAATTGTGCATCAAAAAATTTAGTTTTACAATATTTTCAAGAAATAGCTTGGCAACTTTTTGGAGAAAAAATTCCTTTAAAAAAATCAGAATATATTTTAAGCCACGATATTGATTTTGTAAATAGTGCTTGGAAAGACGAAACCAAAACTGCAATAAAAAAAATAGATTTAACTCAAATAAGCAATACTGCTTTTAATAAACTAAAAGGTAAAGATAATTGGCAAAATATTGAACAAATTATAGCACAAGAACAAAAAAATAAAGTACATTCTACTTTTTTCTTTTTAACGGAAAAAGGTAAAACCGAATACAAAAAAATTAAAAATGCCGATTATAATTTAACTGACGGGTACATTGAAAATTGCCTACATAAAATAAACAAAAGTGAATATCATATTATAGGTTTGCACAAAAGTATTTCTTCAAATACTATAGATGAAGAATTAACAAAACTACCGACAAATAAACTAAGATTTCATTATCTAAAATTTAATGTAAAAGAAGATTTTGAGAAAATTGAAGCCTCAAAAATTCAAGAAGATTATTCACTCGGATTTTCTACTGTTTTAGGGTTTAGAAATTCCTACGGATTACCTTTTAAGCCCTACAATCCAGTACTTGAAAAACAATATTATTTTACTGTTTTCCCTCTCAATGTAATGGATAGCAGTTTGTATTATTATCTCAACATTTCCAACAATGAAGATATGATTTTAGCGACTATTAATTTTATTAAGAATAATGCTGAATCTTGTGTTTTGAGTATTTTATGGCACAATAATTTTTATGATGAAAAAACCTATCAAAAACTTTTAGATTTCGTCAATGAACAGCAGTTTGAGTCATATTATATCAATCATTAATGCAAAAATAACCTAATCTATTTTG
>JACJYS010000012.1 GCA_020635995.1 Chitinophagales bacterium
TGGCAATGCAAAGTATTGTAATTATGGCACTTTTGCTAACACCTTATGCTTTGCTTTATGCTTTTAATGCCAACATTTTACTTTATATTTTTCTTGTAGTAGCTCAATTTTTGGTTCTTCTTTATATTTTTAAACGAAAAGGTATAAAAAAAAAAATACTGTATTCAAGTATGTTGTTTTTTATAATAGCCGTTGCCATTTTAAATGGTTTTGCTTATCCCAATTTATTAAAATATCAAAGTAGCTCGCAAGTTGCTTTTTACATTAATAAACAAAAAATTCCTAAAGAGAATCTGTTTCAAAAAAATATTTATTTCAGAGCTTTTCATTATTATAATGGTGGTATTGTTCCAAATTTTACCAACGAAGATTACAAAAAAGACGTTTATATTTTTACCGATGAAAACGGGAAAAAAGAAATTGAACAAAAATATATAATAAAAGAAGTTAAAAGCTTTGAAGATTTTAATGTTACAAGATTAAGCTTATTATTTTTAAACCCGAATACAAGACAAAATACATTACATAAAAAATTCCTTTTAAAATTAGAATAAAACAAAATGAAAAAAACCATTACGCTGATATTCAGCACCTTTGCCCTGTTAATAGTTAATGCACAAGAGTTTCCTAAAATAAATCCTAATGATGTAGAAATAGTTAGAGATGAATGGGGTGTTCCTCATATTTTTGGCAATACCGATGCTGAAGCGGCTTATGGTTTGGCGTGGGCAAATGCTGAAGATGCTTTTAAAGAAATGCAAGATTTGCTGATAGTGGGTAAAAAAATGAAAGGCAAACAAGAAGGTATAGATGGAGCTAAAGCCGATTTTTTTGCTAACGTAATACGTGCTACCGAAATAGTAGAAAGAGATTACAATACACTTCCTCAAGACTTTTTAAAATATATAGATGGTTATGTACAAGGTATTAATCGCTATGCCGAACTACACAAAGATGAAGTAATAGTTAAAGGTTCTTTTCCCATTACTACTAAAGATATATTGGCAACCTACGTTACCGTTATGTCTTTTTTAACAGATGCCAGCGGAGCTTTAGACAAAATATATAACGGCAAATTAGACGAAATTCCCACTACAGGAAAAGGTTCTAACGCTTTTGCCGTAAATAGCACCAGAACCATTGACGGCAATACTTATTTATGTATTAATCCGCACATGCAAATGTTAGGTACTTTCTCTTTTTACGAAGCTCATATAGTAAGCAACGAAGGTTTAAATATGCACGGAGCATTGTTTTTTGGAGGAACTTCAATTTATATGGGAAATAATGAACATTTAGGCTGGGGAATGACATGGAATTATTTTGACCAAGGCGATATATACAAACTTGAAATGCACCCTAAAAAGAAAAATACTTATTTGTATAACGGAGAATGGAAAAAATTAGAAACTAACAAATTTTGGCTAAAAGTTCGTGTGGGCAAAAAATTGGTTTTGCCAGTTAAGAAAAAATCGTATTGGAGTGAATTAGGTGCCGTTATAAAATCAACAAAATCAAAAGATTATTATGCTTTTAAATACCCTGCTTTTTATGATATAACAGCTCCTTTGCAATGGTATAGAATGGATAAAGCCACAAATTTTAAAGAGTTTAAAGAAGCTTTAAATATATTTGGAGTAAGTATGTTTAATATAGTTTATGCCGATAGAGATGACAATATTTACTACGTAAGTTATGGGCAAATTCCATACAGAAATGACAGCTTAACAAAACTGCCATACATTAATGCCAACTCTTCTGACGTGGTGTGGCAAAGACTACATACTTTAGATGAACTTCCACACAATGAAAATCCTAAAGATGGCTATGTTTTTAATACTAACAATACACCTTTTCAAAGCGATAGTAAACTGAATATTGCCTACAAAAATGCTTCTCCTTCTTATGTAGATGGCAGACCGAGCAATAACAACAGAGCACTGCGAATAATAGAACAAATGGGCGAAAAAGATAAAATAAATTTTGAGGATTTTCAAGCTATAAAATTTGACAATAAATACTCAAAAAACACTTATTTAATCAAACAAATGGCTTATATGTTTGAAATGAATCCTAATGATTTCCCAGAAATAAGCGATGCTATTACTTTGATACAAGCGTGGGATTTTGAAGCAGACAGCTTAGATGAAAGTGCCGCAATGCTGTTAGTGGCTATAGATAAAATATTTACCAAAAAACACTACGGAGATAAACAATTTGTAACAGGAATAGAGATTAACAATCAAGAAATTATTGACGGTATTAAAGAAGCAAAAGCTTGGTTTTTAGATTATTATGGTACTATTCATGTGCCGTTAGGCAAAATATTTAAAGCCCAAAAAGGAGATTTAATGGTTACTTCGCCCGGCTACCCCGATGCTTTGGCGGCAAACTACGGCAAGCCACAAGACAGTTTATACATAGCTTTATATGGCGATACTTATACCCAATTTGTGAATTTTAGTAAAGATGGCGTTCAGGAAATAAGAACTTTAGTGCCTTTTGGCGAATCGTACCATGAAGAAGACGAAAGTTATTTTAACCAAGCAGATTTATTTAGAAAGCAAGAAACTAAAGAAATGTCTTTAGACAGAGATGAGATTTACAAAAATGCTAAGAAAATTTATCATCCGGAGTAGCTTAAAACAATAAATCTTTAGCTTTTAATAAATCGTAGTGCAATACCCTATCATGCTTTAATTCAGGTATGTGAATACGCAATTTTTCAACAAAATCTTCTACTTTTTGAGATGATTTCAACGGTTTTCTGTATTTGAGTGCTTCAACGGCTACTATAGATTCAATGGCTACAATTTGCTGCACGTTTTCTAACAAATCGTAGCACTGAACCGCTGCATTTGCTCCCATACTCACATGGTCTTCCTGTCCATTGCTGCTGGGTACGCTGTCTATAGAGGCGGGTGTAGCTAACTGCTTATTTTTTGAAACCAAAGAAGCAGCCGTATATTGAGCTATCATAAAACCGGAATGTAAACCCGGATTTGGACTTAAGTATGCCGGTAGTCCTCTATTGCCACTCATTAATAAATAAATTCTGCGTTCGCTAATATTGCCCAGCTCTGCCAAGGCTAATTTTAAAAAATCTAAATTTAAAGCTAAGGTTTGCCCATGAAAATTTCCTGCCGATATTATTTCATCTTCATCAGGAAAAATATTTGGATTGTCCGTTACGCTATTAATTTCTGTTTCAAAAACTTGAGCAATATGCTGTATGGCATCAAAACTTGCTCCATGCACCTGAGGAATACATCTAAAAGAATAAGGATCTTGCACTTGTACTTTATTTTGATTCGCTATTTCGCTCCCTTCTAAAAGTTCTCTTATCTGTTTTGCCGTTTCTACCTGCCCTTTGTGAGGTCTAATTTTATGTACCAAAAAATTAAAAGGTTCTAACCTACAATTATAAGCGTCTAATGAGCAAGCTGCTATTTTATTTGATTTAAGGTATAACTTTTTAGCTTCTATAAGCAAAAAAACACCATAAGCACTCATAAACTGCGTGCCGTTTAGCAATGCTAAACCTTCTTTTGATTGTAATTTTAAAGGTTTCCAAGCATATTTTTTCTCTAAAACAACAGATGATTGTGCAACTCCATCAATATAAACTTCTCCTAAACCTAAAAGAGGCAGTGATAAATGAGCCAAAGGACTTAAATCGCCACTTGCTCCCAGTGAACCTGTATCATAAATAACAGGAAGTATATCTTTATTGTAAAAATCTATTAAACGCTGTACAGTTTCTAAACTAACTCCGGAATGTCCATAACTTAAATTCTGAATTTTAAGCAAAAGCATAAGCTTTACTATTTGCTTAGGTATAGGTTTTCCTACTCCACAAGCATGAGATTTCACTAAATTCTCTTGCAGTTCAGAAATTTGGTCTTCTTGAATTTCAACATCGCACAAACTACCAAAACCCGTATTTATACCATAATATTTAGTGCCTTTTTCATTTATTTTTTTATCTAAATAGGCTCTGCATTTTACTATAGCTTCAGTAGCTTTTTTAGATAAACTAATCTCATTTTTATCTTCTATAAGCTCTTTTATACTATTTATAGTAAGTTCTTTATGACCAATTTCCATAAAACTTTAGTCTTTTAATAGTTTCACTAATGTATCAAAATCAACTAATTCTTGTTTGCCACTTTTCATTTGTTTAAGCATATATTTATTTTGTGCTATTTCATTATCGCCTATTATAGCCACATAATTTATTCCTCTACTATCGGCATATTTCATTTGCTTAGCAAATTTTGTAATATCGGGATACATTTCTGTTTTAACACCTTTATTTCTTAGTTTTGAAAGGGTTTCAAAAGCTTTTTCTTGCCCTTTTTCATCAAAATAAGCAAATAAAAGCTGAGGAGCAGTGCTTAAATTTTCAGGAAATTTATTGAGTGCTTCCATTATATCATATATTCTTTCTAAGCCAAAAGAAACGCCCACGCCTGTCATATCGCTTTTGCCAAACATTTCTGTTAAATTATCGTAGCGACCACCGCCACCTATGCTTCCCATTTCGTATTCATTAGATACTACCTCAAAAATACAACCCGTATAATAATCTAATCCTCTAGCTAAACTAATATCAAATTTTGAAAAAGAAACTTTGGCATTTGTCAAAAAAGCTACTTCTTGTTTTCCTTGCTCTAATATTTCTGTATTAGGCAATTTACTAAAATCATTATTGCTGATTATGTTTTTTAGTTCCGCTATATTTTCGTTGGCAACACCTATTTCTTGAAATTCTAATAAAACTTTATTTAAACCTATTTTATCCAACTTGTCTAAAATGCTTATTCCTTGAGTTTCATTACCTTTTAAACCTAAAAACTGCATTAAACCCAATAATAATTTTCGGCTATTGTATCTAATGGTAACATCTAAGCCCAATTTTTCAAAAACTAAAGCATACATCTGCATTAATTCCACTTCATTATACAAGCTATTGCTACCTATTACATCTACATCGCATTGGTAAAACTCCTGGTAGCGACCTTTTTGAGGTCTATCGGCACGCCAAACGGGTGCTATATGGTAGCGTTTAAATGGAAATACTAAATCGTTTTGGTTTTGCACCACATAACGAGCCAAAGGCACTGTTAAATCGTACCGCAAACCTCTTTTTGAAAGTTGAGAAACTGCTTTATTAGAATCTTTATTTTCTAATATCGCACTATCTACTTTACTTAAAAAATCACCATTATTCAGCACTTTAAACAATAGTTTATCGCCTTCTTCGCCATATTTCCCTGTTAAAGTTTCTAAGCCTTCCATTACAGGTGTTTCTATAGGCTGATAGGCAAAAAGTTCAAAAACTCCTTTCATTATTTCAATAATATAGCTTCTTTTGGCTACATCGTTAGGCAAAAAATCTCTAAGTCCTTTGGGCAGTTGTGCTTTTATACTCATTTGGTTTTCCGTTTCAATTGATTATTTCCCGATTCAGTATGTTTTTATACCGATTCATTAAAAACTAGTTCTTATAATTTGCAATGCATGCATATATTTGTGTTATCAATATTTCATATTGTTGGTTTGGTTTGGTAAAAGCTCCGCATCACTGTGGAGCTTTTTACTTTTTAAGCCGCTGCAAATATACATCTCCTATTTATTAATTTACAATCTACCTTATAACCTGAGTTCTATTACCAATTGCCAATACAAAATAATTTAAACTATTTTGTATCAAGTATTGGTATTCTGTATCTTTACCCATCATTTATAAAATGAAACTATGACAACTGAACAATACAACGAACTTAGTGAGCGTGTAGTGGCTCTGGGGAGGTTTCTTTGACATTGCCGACCGAAAAATAAAAATAGAAGAAGCTCAACGTATTTCTGTAGAACCTGATTTTTGGAACGACCCCACAAAAGCTGAAACCATTTTAAAAGAAATGAGCAAACAAAAATATTGGGTTAAACTTTATGATGATGTTAAAACCAAATTAGACGATTTAGATGTTATGCAGGAGTTTTTTGAAATGGAAGAAATTTCTGAAAATGAATTGGACGCGTCATACAATAAAACTATGGAAGCCATAGATGAATTAGAGTTTAAATCTACTTTAAATAAAGAAGAAGATGCTTTTAGTGCTATATTAGAAATAAATGCAGGAGCAGGCGGTACTGAAAGCTGCGACTGGAGTGATATGCTACTGCGCATGTACATTATGTGGGCAGAAAAACAAGGTTTTAAAGTAAAAGAATTAAATAAACAGTATGGCGATGTGGCGGGCATTAAATCGGTATCGCTTGAAATAGATGGCGATTACGCCTACGGCTTACTTAAAGGCGAAAATGGTGTACATCGCTTAGTACGAGTTAGCCCTTTTAATGCCCAAGGAAAACGTATGACTTCTTTTGCCTCTGTTTTTGTACACCCTATGGTTGATGATTCTATAGAAATAGAAATAGCTCCCAGCGATATTGAATGGGATACTTTCCGTTCAAGTGGTGCAGGCGGGCAGCACGTAAACAAAGTAGAAACAGCCGTAAGAGTTAGGCATTTACCTACAGGTATTGTAGTGGAGTGTCAAGAAGGGCGTTCTCAGCACAGCAATAGAGAAAAAGCATTGCAAATGTTAAAATCTCAGCTTTATGAATTAGAACTGCAAAAACAACTGGAAGAAAGAGATAAAATAGAAGCAGAGAAAATGAAAAATGAATGGGGCTCTCAAATACGCTCTTATGTACTGGACGATAGACGTGTAAAAGACCACCGCACTAATTATGAAAATAGAAATACAGATGCTGTTTTAAACGGGAATATAGACGATTTTCTGAAAGAATACTTAATGTGGAAGAGCAAATAATACACTCTGTTTTCAATGGGTTATGACTCATAGGAGCAAAATGCCCCATTGGATTAAACAATCTATGACTATCCGTTTTTATACCAATACTTTATGCTTTAATATAGCAGAGTGGGACGTTTAAGTAATTTGAATTACAGTTTGTATTCTTTTTACCTTTGTCTTGACACAAAGGTAACCAAAGGTCAAGACTGTAATCAAAAACACTAAAATGCTATAAAACAGACGAGGACAAATTAATGTATGCTCAATTTTAGTTTTCCTAAAGTATTTTTATTTGTAGGAGCATACTAATTTGTCTGTTTATTGTTTTATAATTTCATTCATTTTGGATGTCTGTTTCACATCATTTCTTAACGTATTTTTGATTAAGGTCAGATAAAAGTGCACCTTAGCTTGATAGCATACGGGATTTGTAATTTTTCTTTAGAAGAAAAGTTAATGTAAAATACTTCATAGCTATCATTACGGATAGTCATTAAACAATCCAATATTTTTTTCACTCCGCAAATACACTGCGTTTAGCTACAATAATTTTGTGGTAAAAAATAATTTATCATGAAAAACGAATATTACAAAAGCTTTTTTATTGCCGGATTTACTTATAATGAAGGCCCTATGATTTTTAAAAAACTAAAAGTGGGCAAAGAACTTATTCTAAAAGCCGAACCTGACAATTGTAAAGATGAAAATGCCGTAGCAATATATTGCAATGAACACAAAATAGGCTTTGTGCCAGCAGAAAAAAATTACTCCATGAGTAAACTTTTAAAGTGTGGACACAATCCTTTTATAGCTATAATTCAGCAAAGAAACCAAAGTGAACACCCTGAAAGACAAATTAGAGTGGTTGTTTACGTTAAAAATTTAGCCGAAAATTAGATTTACTCATTCATTTTCAATTAAAATAGAAAGGTCTTTTAGCTAAAGTTTATTTTTTAACGTAATTTTAACGTCCCTTATCAAATTATTCTAACAAGTCTTGTGTTAGAGTTACTTGTATATTAAAACTACTAAATACTTTAAACTATGGTTAAACCTAAAATTCTTTATTTTTCATTACTTTCTTTCGCTATTTTAAGTGCTTTTTCTTCTTGTAGCTCATCTGAAAGCGGTGCACCTAACGCACAGCAGCAACAAGCAAGACCTTTTCCTGTAGTAGAAGTATCTGCAAGAGATATAGAAAGCTATGACGAATATCCTACAGAAATAACAGGCAAAAATGATAACCAATTAAGACCAAAAATTTCGGGATATATTACCAAAGTATTAGTTGATGAAGGAGATAAAGTAGCTAAAGGACAAGTTTTATTTAGATTAGAAACTAATATACTTTCGCAAAATGCAAGTGCCGCAGAAGCAAGTGTTGAAGCAGCAAAATCTAACGTAACAAGTGCTCAAGTAGAAGTAGATAAATTAATTCCTTTAGTGGAAAAAAACATTATAAGCAATGTGCAATTAGAAACCGCTAAAGCAAGATTAATGCAAGCCAAAGCTCAATTGCTTCAAGCTGAAGCCAGCTACAAAAGCTTGGTAGAAAATATAGATTTTGCCGTAGTTAGAAGTCCCATAAATGGAATTGTAGGAAGAATAAACTATAGAGAAGGTAGTTTGGTTAGTCCGCAAGATCCTAAACCTTTAACTATTGTTTCGGATATAAACACATTATATGCTTATTACACACTAAACGAAAAGCAATACATCAGTCTGTTTAAAAATATTAAAGGCAATTCAATTAACGATAAATTAAAAGGTTTGCCAAAAGTTAGTTTAAGGCTTGCTGATGGCTCTATTTATGATGAAAAAGGCACCATAACTTCCAGTTCCGGGCAAATAGACAAAAACACAGGAACTATAGAACTAAGAGTAGATTTTAAAAACAATGGATTATTAAGCAGTGGCAATACAGGTGTTATTTTAGTACCTAAAACATATAAAAATGCTTTAGTAATTCCAGAATCTTCAACTTATGAGCAGCAAGGGAAAGTATATGCTTATAAAGTTTTTGACAATGATAGTATTTATTCAGAAATAGTTACTCCTTTAGACAGAGTAAACAATTTAATTTTAATAGATAAAGGCTTAAACAAAGGAGATAAAATTTTGGCTAAAGGCATTTTAAATGCTCAAAACGGAATGAAAATAACGCCACAAGTTTTGCCATTAGATTCTATTATTGATTTTAAAACCATATTCTAAAAACAATATCAATATGATAAAAAGATTTATAGACAGACCTGTTCTATCGCTTGTTATTTCAATATTTATTGTTTTCTTAGGCATAATTGGAATTAACATACTACCTATTACGCAGTACCCAAGTATAGCTCCTACTACAGTTCAAATTTCGGCAAGCTACCCCGGTGCTAATGCAGAAACCGTATTAGAAAGTGTAGTTATTCCTATAGAAGAACAAGTAAACGGTGTGGAAGGGATGAATTACATTACTTCTACGGCTTCTAATGATGGTAGTGCCAATATTTCTGTGTTATTTAAGCAAGGTATTGACCCCGATATAGCCACCGTAAACGTGCAAAACAGTGTGGCAAGAGCTACACCGCTTTTACCTGCGGAGGTTACCAGAACAGGTGTTGTAACTAAAAAACGCCAAACAGATGCTTTGATGTTTTTGAGTTTTTATACTGCCAACCCAAAATACGATGATGTTTATTTACAAAACTATCTAAACATTAATATAATTCCCGAAATTAAACGTATTAGCGGAGTAGGAGATGCTTCGGTTTTTGGAGCAAAAAACTACTCTATGCGTATTTGGATTAGCCCCGAAAAAATGGCAAACTACGGTTTAACCCCCGGAGATGTTATAAGAGCTATTAACGACCAAAGTCAACAAGCTACGCCTGGAAATTTAGGCGAAAACAATGGCGAAGCTTTTCAATATGTAATAAAGTATAGTGGAAAATATAACGAAGAAAAACAGTACAAAGACATTATAGTTAAAACTGGCGAAAATGGCGAACTACTAAGATTAGGAGATGTGGCGGATATAGAACTTTCGGCTTTTTCATACAGCGTTTTAGGAAAAACAGAAGGAAGTCCTTCATTTTCTGTTGGTATTTATCAAACTCCGGGTTCTAATGCCCAAATTATTATTAAAGAAATTCAAACGTACTTAGAAAACAAAAAAGCATCCTTTCCCGATGGTATAGATTATGTAATAAACTACAATACCAATGAATTTTTAAGTGCTTCTATGGAGCATGTTATTAAAACTTTATTAGAAGCGTTTGTATTGGTATTTATTGTGGTTCTTGTTTTTCTACAAGATTTTAAATCTACTTTAATACCAGCCATAGCTGTTCCTGTTTCTATTGTTGGTACTTTCTTCTTTTTAAATTTATTTGGTTTTTCTATTAATTTATTAACGCTTTTTGCCTTAATATTGGCAATTGGTATAGTAGTAGATGACGCCATAGTGGTGGTAGAAGCCGTACACGCAAAATTGGAAACCAAAAAATTTAAAACTTCAAAAGAAGCTACTTACAAAGCCATGGACGGCATTAGTGGAGCTATTATTTCTATTACTTTAGTAATGGCTGCGGTATTTGTTCCGGTTACATTTATTCCGGGGCCTTCGGGTGTGTTTTTTAAGCAATTTGGTATAACATTAATTATAGCCATTTTAATTTCTGCCCTAAATGCCTTAACATTAAGTCCTATGCTTAGTGCATTACTTTTAAAACCACATCACGATGATGATGAACACGCTACAAAAACATCTTTTCTACAACGCTTTTTTATAGCATTTAATGCAGCTTTTGATTCTATGATTAAAAAATACGGACAGGCTGTTTCTTTTACCATAAAACACAAATGGGTAGCTTTTGCTATTTTACTGTTATCGGTAGGTGGCATTTATTATGTAAGTAAAACTACGCCTACGGGCTTTGTACCTAATGAAGACAGAAAAATATTATTTGCTAATATAGAATTGCCCGCAGGAAGCTCTTTAGACAGAACTTATGAAATTTTAGAAGAAATGAACGAAAAAGCAAGCCATATAGAAGGTGTAAATGGCGTTAGTTTTGTGGCAGGAAGAAGTTTTATAAGTGGTGCCGGTAGCAATTATGGAATTGGTTTTGTTAGATTAAATGACTGGGAAGATAGAAATACCGAAGAAACATCTATAGAAACAATAACCAAAAAATTGTTTGGAATGGCAGCCACCATACCGGAAGCTAAAATGATATTTTTTGGGCCACCGAGTGTTCCCGGTTTTAGTTTTAATGCAGGATTTGAAGTACAAGTTTTAGATAAAAACGGAAGACCCGTAAAAGAACTGGACGAAACTTCCAGAAATTATATTGCAAAATTAGTTGCGCGTCCAGAGATTTTATATGCTCAATCCTCTATTAATACAGGTTTCCCTCAGCTTGAATTAACTATAGATAAAGATGTTGCTTTTAAAAAAGGCGTTCAGTCATCGGAAATATTTAGTGCGTTAAGTGGCTATTTAGGTGGTGTGTATGCTGCTGATTTTACTAAATTTGGAAAGCAATTTAGAGTTATGGTACAGGCAAAACCTGATGATAGAGCCACTGAAAATGATTTAAACAAAATATACGTCAGAAATAACAAAGGCGATATGATTCCTATTACTCAATTAGTGAGTTTAAAAAGAGTTTATGGACCTCAAACTGTTAGTCGTTTTAACTTGTTTAATGCCGCATCAATAACAGGAGCACCTGCTCCCGGCTTCTCTTCGGGAGATGCTATTAAAGCCGTGCAAGAAACCGCTAAAGAACTGCCTGCCGGATACGATATAGATTTCTCTGGATTAACAAGAGAGGAAATTAGCTCGGGTTCTCAAACAACTATGATTCTTGTTATCGTGGTAATATTTGTTTACCTATTGTTATCGGCTCAGTATGAAAGTTTTGTATTGCCTTTCAGTATTTTATTGTCGCTTCCTGTGGGAATGTTTGGAGCTTTCCTATCGCAAAAATTAGCAGGACTTGAAATTAATATTTACTTCCAAATAGCCTTAATTATGCTTATTGGTTTATTGGCTAAAAATGCCATACTAATAGTTGAGTTTGCTTTGCAAGAAAGAAAAAATGGCAATAGTATAATAGAAGCGGCTATTTTAGGAGCCAAAGAAAGACTAAGACCTATATTAATGACATCCTTTGCTTTTATAGCAGGATTAATGCCTTTAGTATTGTCATCGGGAATTGGAGCTAACGGTAATAAATCTTTAGCTACCGGTGCTGCTTATGGTATGCTCATAGGTACGTTTTTGGGTCTTTTAGTAATACCTGTTTTGTTTGTTATTTTTCAAACCATACAAGAAAAAATTAAACCTGTTGACTTTGTAAAAGAAGAAGAAAATGAATAAAATATCCATTACCATATTAACCCTGCTTTTTGCTTTATTCTTTCAGTCTTGTGGAGTTATTACTAAAACCTACAAACACCAAGACCCTTATACTTTTGAGGCGTACAGAACGAATATAGCGAGTACCGATACCAATCAATTAGCTAACTATAATTGGAGAAATTTATTTTCTGATCCTATTTTGATTAATTATATTGATACCGCTTTAAAAAATAATTTAGATGTACTTAAAGCAGAAGAAAATATAGAGATAGCACAAGCCTACTTAAAACAATCTAAAGCTGCTTTTGCTCCAAGTATTGGATTAGAAGGGCAGTATAACCTAAGTACGCCTACTATGGCAACTTTTATGGGACGTTTTGTTACAGACAGAATGCGTGTAGATGATATTAAATTAGACGGATTTTTTAATTGGGAAATAGATGTTTGGGGAAAAATTAGAAGCCAAAGAAATGCCAGTAAAGCAACATATTTGCAAGCTGAAAATGCCGAAAGATATGTGAAAACACAACTGATAGCCAACGTAGCATCTACCTATTTTGCTTTATTGGCTTTAGATAAAAAACGTGAAGTACTACTTGATAATATTAAAAACAGACAAGAAGGTGTAGAAACTTCTCAAGCACTTAAAGATGCGGGAAACACTACAGAAGTTGCTGTACAACAAAATAAAGCCTTGCTGTTAAATGCTCAAGGAATGTTAGTTGATATTGAAAACTCTATTAAAGTAAGAGAAAATATGTTTAGCATTTTGCTTGGCATGGTACCTCAGGAAATAGAACGAAGCAATTTAGACCTACAAAAAATTACTACCGATTTTAACTTAGGCGTTCCTATTGAGTTGTTAAGCAATAGACCCGATGTATTAGCTTCAGAATACAATCTTATTAGTGCATTTGAAATGACCAATGTAGCAAGAGCCAGCTTTTACCCTTCTTTGTCTATAAGTGGCATGCTGGGTTTAAACAGTAGAAACTTTAGCGATTTGTTTAGCTTAAATGCTTTATTTGCTAATATTTTAGGCAATATAACACAACCGCTATTTAACCAACGCAAGCTAAGAACTATAAAAGAAGTAAGAGAAAGCGAACAAGAAATTGCTTTGTTAGATTATAAATCAAGTGTATTAGATGCTTATAGAGAAGTAAATGATGCCATTTTTAACTACAACGCTAATCAAAACAAATACTTTTATAAAGTACAGGAAAACAATGCTTTACAAAAGGCAATAAGCTACTCTGAAGAATTACAAACGCAAGGTATGGCAAGCTATTTAGAAGTAATAATAGCTAAAAACAATGCTTTAAGTACAGAGTTAGATATGGTGGATATTGAACTAAACCAAAGTTTAAACATTATAGAGCTATACAGAGCCTTAGGTGGTGGGTGGAAATAAGAGCATTTATTAATTTCTATTATTTTCTCTAATTTTATATTTTCCTTTCTCTTCATCTAATATATTCTCGTATTACATTCCATATTTCCCCTCTAATTCTTCGGTATCCCCCACTTTAAAATTAATTATTCACAACTTGTGGAATATATTGTATAAAAAACAAAAGATAGATGATTTGTAAAGCTTACTTTTGCCCAAACAAACACATTTTTTACAATGCCCAAAGATTCTACTATAAAACATGTACTAATTATTGGAAGTGGACCTATTATTATTGGTCAAGCTTGCGAGTTTGATTATTCCGGCACACAAGCATCGCGTTCATTAAGAGAAGACGGAATTAAAGTAACGCTACTTAACAATAATCCGGCTACTATTATGACTGACCCCATGACTGCCGACCATATTTATATGAATCCTATTTCCATTGATTCTATAGAAAAAATACTGGTAGAGCACCCCGATATTGACTCGGTACTGCCAACTATGGGCGGTCAAACGGCTTTAAACATAGCCAAAGAAGCTTATGAGCTGGGCGTGTGGGATAAATACAAAGTAAATGTTTTAGGTGCCGATTTAGACGCCATTGAAAAAACAGAAAATAGAGAAGCTTTCCGCCAGTTTATGCAAGAGCTGGGCATTAAAATTTGTCCTTCTAAAATTGCAAACTCATATTTAGAAGGCAAAGAAGTGGCACAGGAATTAGGTTTTCCTTTGGTAATTCGTCCTTCTTATACTTTAGGCGGCTACGGTGGTGGTTTTGTTCACAATAAAGAAGATTTAGATATCAAATTAACAAGAGGTTTAGAAGCTTCGCCTACACACGAAGTGCTGGTAGAAAAAGCAGTGCTGGGCTGGAAAGAGTATGAATTAGAATTACTTAGAGATAAAAATGACAATGTTGTAGTAATTTGTACCGTAGAAAACATGGATCCCATGGGCATACACACGGGAGATTCTATAACTGTAGCTCCGGCTATGACACTCCCCGATACTGTTTATCAAGAAATGAGAAACCAAGCTAAGCTGATGATGCAAAGGCTTGGAAATTTTGCCGGTGGCTGTAATGTGCAATTTTCTGTAAACCCCGAAACGGAAGAAGTTTATGCCATAGAAATGAACCCGAGAGTTTCCCGTTCTTCTGCTTTAGCTTCTAAAGCCACAGGATATCCTATAGCTAAAATAGCGGCTAAACTGGCTATTGGCTACTCTTTAGATGAGCTAAAAAATCAAATAACAGGCACTACCTCTGCTTATTTTGAGCCTACATTAGACTATGTAATAGTAAAAATGCCACGTTGGAATTTTGATAAATTTAAAGGTGCAGAAACAGAGTTGGGTTTACAAATGAAATCTGTAGGAGAAGTTATGGCAATAGGAAGAAGTTTTCAAGAAGCTATACAAAAAGCCTGTCAGAGTTTAGAAAACAACCGAATAGGCTTAGGTGCAGACGGTAAGCACTGGATGAAAACCGAAGATATTTTAGAAGGCATACAAAAACCTACTTGGGATAGAATTTTTAGAATAAAAGATGCTATTAGATTGGGTGTACCTATCAGTAAGATTTTTGAAATGACAAAAATTGATAAATGGTATTTGTACCAAATTAAAGACTTGGTAGATACCGACAATTTAATACGCAAAGAAAATTTAGCGTCAATATCTAAAGATTTCATGCTTGATATAAAGAAAAAAGGATATTCCGATGCTCAAATTGCTTACTTAATGGGCAATATTACAGAAGATGATGTTTATGAAAAACGCCATAAAATGGGCATAAAAAGAGTTTATAAACTGGTAGATACTTGTGCTGCCGAATTTGAAGCTCAAACCCCATACTACTACTCTACTTTTGATAGCGTAAACGAAAGTCAATCTAACAATAAAAAGAAAATAATAGTATTAGGAAGTGGTCCTAATAGAATAGGTCAAGGTATTGAATTTGACTACTGCTGTGTGCATGGCATACAAGCGTGCAAAGAGGCAGGCTACGAAGCTATAATGATGAACTGCAACCCCGAAACGGTAAGTACCGATTTTGATATAGCAGATAAACTATATTTTGAACCCGTTTTTTGGGAACATTTAAGAGAATTAATAGATTTTGAAAAGCCGGAAGGCGTAATTGTTCAGTTGGGCGGACAAACAGCTTTAAAACTTTCAGAAAAATTAAATGAATTAGGTATTAAAATAATAGGTACTTCTTATGAAAGTATGGATATGGCTGAAGACAGAGAACGTTTTTCTGACAAGCTGAAAGAACTTAATATCCCCTACCCTAAATATGGAGCGGCTAAAACTGCCGAAGATGCTATAGTGGTAGCTCATGAAGTGGGTTATCCTGTTTTGGTACGACCAAGTTATGTGCTGGGAGGACAACGCATGAAAATTGTAATAAATGATGATGAATTGACTACTGCCGTTATTAAAATATTAAAACATCACCCGGACAACAATATACTAATAGACCATTTTTTAGATAGAGCTAAAGAAGCAGAAGTAGATGCTATATGCGATGGAGAACAAGTACACATAATGGGTGTAATGGAACATATAGAACCTGCGGGCATACACTCTGGTGATAGCAATGCCGTTTTGCCTCCGTTTACTTTAGGTCCTTTAGTTATTGAAAAAATGGAAGAATATACTAAAAAAATTGCTTTAGCATTAGGTGTAAAAGGATTAATAAATATACAATTTGCCATAAAAGACGATAATGTATTTGTAATAGAAGCCAACCCTCGGGCATCGCGTACCACTCCTTTTATTAGCAAGGCTTATAAAGAACCTTATTTGAATGTTGCCACCAAAGTAATGCTTAATGACAAAAAACTTAGCGATTATCATTTTAAAAACGAACTAGAAGGCTATGCTATAAAAGAACCCGTATTTTCTTTTCATAAATTCCCTAATGTAAATAAAGAATTAGGCCCGGAAATGAAAAGCACAGGAGAAAGCATTTACTTTATTAAAGATTTAAAAGACCCTCACTTTAGAAACTTATACAAACTAAAAAGTATGTATTTGAGTAGATAAGGTCTTATTATTTTATAAAAACATTATCTTATGAAAAAAATATTATTTATATTTATCGCAGTTCTTTTTGCATTAGGGTGCAATACCCATGCAAAACAAGAAAACATAGCCCTAAACAATGGCGAAAAATGGAAAGTTAATGAAGAAATGAAGCCATTTTTAGAAGAAAGTAATGAGATTTTAAATAATTACATTGCCAATAACAACGAGAATTATACAGAATTGGCTGAAAATTTAAAAAACGAAAATTTCAAACTTATAAAAAGTTGTACTATGAAAGGCGAAAGTCATGAAGAGTTACACAAATGGTTGCACCCACACATGGAGCTTATTGAAAAATTAGCTAAAGCTGAAAATCAAAAAGAAGCCAATAAAATAATCAAACAGCTTAAAGATTCTTTTGCCGTTTATCATAATTATTTTGAATAAAAAGCCTTTAAAATACACTTGTTTAATACCCATTACAATTTCCGTTAGGTGTGTGTCATATAGATAGTCCATTTTTGTGATTAACAAATTATATTTCCTTTTTACCAAAAAATAGTATTAAAATTGTAGTTCCTAAATAACAAAACTATGCCCTGCAAACTGTCAGTTAATGTAAACAAAATTGCATTGTTAAGAAATTCAAGAGGTAGCAATATTCCCAATGTTGTTAGTTTTGCATTAGACTGCCAGAGGTACGGAGCAGACGGAATAACCATACACCCTCGCCCTGACGAACGCCATATTAGAAAAACAGATGTTTACGAGCTGGCAGCACATTTCCCTAACCAAAATTGCGAATACAATATAGAAGGTTTTCCTTCTGATGATTTTGTAAAAATGGTTTGTAAAGTAAAACCTACGCAAGTTACCCTAGTTCCCGATGGAGCCAATCAATTAACCTCCGACCACGGCTGGGACGTAATTAAAAATAAAAGTTTATTAACTACTGTACTTCAAGAATTTAGAGAGCAAGGCATTAGAACTTCATTGTTTATTGACCCTATTGAAAATCAACTACACGAAGCTAAAAACGTAGGCACAGATAGAATAGAATTTTACACCGGGCCTTATGCTCATGATTATGCTAAAAATAAAGAAAAAGCCATTTTACCTATTAAAAAAGTAATTCCTTTAGTACATAAATTAGGCTTAGGTATAAATGCCGGTCATGATTTAAACTTAGATAATTTACAATATTTCAATCAACAAATAGATGGATTATTAGAAGTATCAATAGGACACGCTTTAGTAAAAGATTGCTTATATTTAGGTTTAGAAAACGCCATAAACATGTATAAAAGGCTATTGAAATGAAAAAAATATTTAAAATAATAATGACGACTTATGCCGGAGCTGTCTTTATGTTTTGGGTATTTATAGCTTATTTAGTGAGCTTGTATTATTTAATTAGGTACAAAAAATCTAAAGACAAAGAATACCTCACTTTTTTATATAAAACTATTGGTCCATTAATTACTAATGGTATATTTTTAAAGATAAATAAGCATCATCATTATGCTTATGCTGAAAACGAAACTTATATCGTAGTAAGCAATCATCAAACCATGATAGATATTCCTGCAAATGTGGTAGGTGCTCCGGATGATATTTTGTTTAAATTTTTAGGTAAAGTAGAAGCTAATAAAATTCCTTTTTTTGGTAGCATTATAAACCGATTTTGTGTGCTTGTAGATAGAAAAAATCCCGAATCAAGGCATGAATCTTATAGCAAAATGAAAGCCGAAATGGAGAAAGGCTATTCTATTTTTTTATATCCTGAAGGTACAAGAAACAGAACAAAAGAACCTTTAAAAGACTTTTATAATGGAGCTTTTAAATTAGCCATTGAAATGCAAAAACCAATAGTGGTAAATACTTTAGTAAATATAAAAAAGTTAAATCCACCTAAAGGCTTTTTCACATACACACCCGGCACTATAGATGCTCATTGGGACGCTCCCATAAGCACTACGGGCATGACTTTAGAAAATGATTTAGAAAAACTTAAAAAAATAGTGGCAGACACCATGCTACACCGACTAAAAAATAAGTAAACGTTTAATTTTTAATTGATTAACAAAATAAGTCCACTAATTATTATATTTTTGTATGATGCACTTAAACCTAAATAAACCATTAGCATTTTTTGATTTAGAAACTACAGGCACTAATATTGCTACAGATAGAATTGTAGAAATAGGCATTGTAATAATGCAAATAGATGGTACAAAAGAAGAATACCGATATTTAATTAACCCTACCATTCCTATTCCCATAGAAGCAAGTTTGGTACACGGTATATATGATAAGGATGTACTAACTCAGCCAACATTTGCAGATTATGCCAATGAACTATTTGAGCTGTTAAATCCTTGTGATTTAGGTGGTTTTAATTCCAACCGATTTGATGTACCGATACTTGTAGAAGAGTTTTTAAGGGTAGATAAAAATTTTAGTATAGACACCCGAAATTTAATAGATGTTAGAAATATCTTTGTAATGATGGAACGCAGAGATTTAACTTCGGCATATAAATTTTACTGTGATAAAGATTTAAAAGATGCTCATTCTGCTTTAGCAGATGTGAAAGCAACACAGGAAGTATTTGAGGCTCAAGTAGCTAAATATGACGAAATATCTAATGATATTAATGAAATAAACAATAATTTTAGAAACGATTTAGACCAAATAGACACCGCCAATAGGCTTACTAAAATAAATGGACAGCCTGCCTTTAATTTTGGAAAATATAAAGGTAGATTAGTCAAAGATGTATTGCAAAACGACCCGGGTTATTATAACTGGATATTAAAAAGTGATTTTGCACTGCATACAAAGCAAAAATTAAAAGAAATTAAACTAAGTTTGTAGCTGTGAGTGATAGTTTAGTTATAATACCAACATACAATGAAATTGAGAACGTTGAAAAAATGATTCGCACAGTATTTGCTTTGCCTCATGTTTTTGATGTTTTAATAGTTGACGATAACTCGCCCGACCAAACAGCCAACAAAGTAAAAGAACTTCAAAAAGAGTTCTCAAACCAGCTTTTTTTAATAGAAAGACAAGGAAAATTAGGATTGGGAACGGCTTATATTACAGGTTTTAAATTTGCTTTAGAAAAAAACTACGATTATATTTTTGAAATGGACTGCGATTTTTCGCATAACCCAAATGACTTAATAAAACTATATGAAGCTTGCCATACCGATGGCTACGATGTGGCTGTAGGTAGTCGCTATGTTAGCGATGGCGGTTTTAGAAACTGGCCCTTATTTAGAGTCTTTTTATCAAAATTTGCATCATTTTATGTGGAAACCATTTTGAGCTTAGGTGTAAAAGATAGTACCGCTGGATTTGTATGTTATACTAAAAAAGTATTGCAAACCTTAGATTTAGACAATATAAAATTTATAGGCTACGTTTTTCAAATAGAAATGAAATTTAAGGCTAAACAACACGGATTTAGCATAAAAGAAGTTCCTATTATTTTTACAGATAGAGTTTTAGGACAATCTAAAATGAGTAAAAATATAATAAATGAAGCGGTTTGGGGTGTTTGGAAACTTAGAAAAGAAAAAATAAAATCTTAAAAATATGGCATTACCAAAAAACGTAGGAAAAATAGACAAATTTGTAAGATTAGGATTGGCAATCTTAATTTCAGTATTAATAAGTTTTAATGTAATACAGAATACCATTGTAGCATTGGTATTATTAGCAATAGCCATAATATTCTTAGCTACATCATTTTTAAACTTCTGCCCTTTATACACACTTTTTGGCATAAATACCTGCAAGTACGATAAAAAGTAAAACACATCTTCTTTGCTATGTCTTGGAATAAAGAAATGGAAAAGTTAAAAGCTATTTTAGATAAAAGTGGCTTAGAAAAAACCATAAAATGGGGCACAGATGTTTATGTGTATAATGGCAAAAATATAGTGGGATGTGTAGCATTTAAAAACCACATTACACTTTGGTTTTATAATGGCGTTTTTTTAAAAGACAAATACAAAGTGCTAATAAATGCTTCTAAAGACAAAACAAAATACTTAAGACAATGGCGTTTTACTGATATAAATGAAATAAATGAGCCAAAAATACTTGAGTATATTAAAGAAGCCACAGAACTTATAGACAAAGGTATAGAAGGAAAACCCAATAAATTTAAGCCTGTTCCTATCCCTTCTTTGTTAAAAGATGAATTTGCTAAAAACAAAAATCTACATAAAGCATTTTTAAATTTAACCCCGGGCAAACAAAAAGAATACAACCTCTACATTGAAGAAGCCAAGCAAGAAAAAACAAAATTAAGCCGTATAGAAAAAATTACTCCGCTTATTTTAGCAGGCATTGGCTTAAATGACAAGTATAAGAAATAAGCACAAAATTTATTGCTTTTTACCTAAAAAATATTTAATTTTGCAATAATATATTCAGTGCATTTAATCAGCTTAATTAAATAAAAAAACATGAAAAAAACATTTTCAATGAACATGAGAGAAATTCATAGGTATTTAGGCTTTTTTTTAGCCGGCATAATGGCTGTTTATGCCATTAGTGGTACTATTATGATTTTTAGAGAAACCAACTTCTTAAAAAAACAAGTAGCCTTAGAAAAACAACTTGAACCCAATTTAACGGGTGGAGAATTAGGTCCAAAATTGAAAATGGCTGTTAAAGTTGAAAAAACTGAAGGCGATATCATCTATTTTAAAGATGGTACTTACAATACTAAAACGGGTTTAGCCAATTACCAAAAAATGCAACTTCCTTTTATACTTAATAAAATGGAGAAATTGCATAAATCTACCACCAATAGTCCATTATTTTACTTAAATATTTTCTTTGGATTTTCGCTTTTGTTCTTTGTTATATCTGCATTTTGGATGTACAGTCCCAAAGTATCTATATTTAAAAAAGGAATGTACTTTACTTTAGCCGGAATTGTGCTGACACTTATACTACTTTTTATATAGTTATTATTTATTCCTAATTTTATGTAGCAAAGGCACACCTACGCCCACTGCTGCACCTACACCGTAGCCTACCAGCACGTCTGTCCAAAAATGCTTACCTGCTCTTACTCTAAAAATAGCCGTAGTAAATGGAATTACAGCCGCAGCAAACCAAACTAAAGGTTTCCATTTTGAGTTTGGATAATAATGTGTATGCATCATAGCAAAAGAAAACATGGCAGAAGAAACCGTAGAAGTATGTCCACTAAAAAATGATTGATTTGCTCCTTTTTCTAATTTTTTATCCATTGGAGCATTAGGATTATAAGTATATGGTCTGTTGCGTTTGGTTAACTCCTTTGTAAGGTAAGTTAAGCCTGTATTTAACACAAAAACCTCCGCAGAAATAGCTGCCACTTTCAAAAAATCTTTTCTGCTTCTTTCTCCTGCCAGTAATAGTAAAGGCGTGGCCACAGAGGTGTACATTAAAGCATCGCTGGCTTTAGCTATTTTAGGATTCCAATTGTATGTAGCACTTCTATCAAACAAGCTAATATTATTTCTATCTAAAGCCATTATTTGTGCCATAGTAAGCGGTTGTTTTTTCTTCTCTAAAATAAAACCGGTAACCATTCCTCCTAAGCCTACACTAACTACAGGAGCATCTACAGCCCAGCTAAATTTGTATGGCGATTGAGCTTTTAAAGAAAAACTTAAAATAAAAAGCAACAAGACTACATAATATTTCATATTATTTGATATTTTTAAACCTTAATGACGATTATCAAAAGTAATCTATTATTTGAAAACACACTAAAATTTAAGTAAAAAAACTAAATGGGAGTTCCAATTGTAAGATCGCACGCCACGGATAAACAACTACAAGCATTTGAAAAACACTTGCTAAACGATATACACGCACTCAATAGAATGTTGCATCAAGGTATGTTTGAAATAGACACCATACGCATTGGTGCAGAGCAAGAATTTTGTTTGGTAGATAAATATTATAAAGCTGCCGGCAAAAACATTGAAATGATGGAAAAGTTGAAAAACAATCCAAAGTTTACTACAGAGCTGGCTCGTTTTAATATGGAAATTAATGCTACGCCTCAAATTTTTTCCGGCACTTGCCTTTCCGATATGGAAGCAGAACTACTTAGTACTTTAGATGAAGCTTATAGAGCAGCCGATGAGTTGGGTATCCAAATAATTATGAGCGGTATATTACCAAGTGTAAGAAAATTTGATTTTACTATGGATAATTTAACGCCTTATCAGCGTTACTATGCTCTATGCGATTCTATAAACCGACTGCGTGGCGATACTTTTACTTTAGATATAAAAGGTACAGATGAATTGGTAATGCAACATGATTCGCCACTAATAGAAGCAGCTAATACGGGCTTTCAAGTGCATTTACAAATAAAACCAAACGAGTTTGTAGATATGTACAATATAGCTCAAGCTATTACTGCTCCCGTTTTAGCCTCTGCCACCAACTCTCCTATTCTTTTTGGCAAACGCCTGTGGAAAGAAACAAGAATTGCACTATTTTCTCAATCGGTAGATACCCGAAGCCATAAAGAACACGCCCGAGATATGAGCCCGCGTGTAACTTTTGGCGACCAGTGGCTTGAAAAATCCATTTTAGAAATATATAAAGAAGATATTGTTAAATATAGAATATTATTAAATACCGAAGTAACAGAAAATGTTTTTGATAAAATAGCCAAAGGAACTGCTCCCGATTTAATGGCTTTAAAAATACACAATTCAACAGTATATAGATGGAATAGAGCGTGCTATGGCTCATTAGACGGTGTGGCTCACTTGCGTATAGAAAACAGAGTGCTACCTGCCGGACCCACAGTAGCAGATGAAATGGCTAATGCAGCTTTTTGGCTGGGACTTATGGTGGGTATGCACAAGCAATATGGCGATATAACCAAACATATAAATTTTGAAGATGCCAAAAACAATTTTCAGAAAGCATCGGTACATGGTTTAGATACCAAGTTGTTTTGGTTAAACCACAAAAATTATAGTGCGGAAGATTTAATTTTAAAAGAACTGCTTCCCATAGCTAAAGAAGGATTATTAGAACAAAAAGTAGATAAAAAAGATATAGATAGATACTTAGAAATTATTGAAGAACGAGTAGATAAAGTTAAAACCGGCTCTTATTGGCAGTTAAAATCTTACAGCGAACTGCTAAAAAAAGCGAACAAAGAAGAAGCCTTAGCTGCCATAACTGCATCTACTATTAAAAACCAAAAAGAAAATATGCCTGTACACAATTGGAACTTAGCCGACTTAAACGACAACAAAGAGTGGAAACCAAGCGAAGCTTATGTTGAAGAATTTATGACCGTAAAAGCTTTTACTGCCAAAGCTAACGATATAGTAGCTCTTGTAAGCGAAATGATGGATTGGCAAAAAGTACGGTATGTGGTTATAGAGGATGATAATCAAAAAGTGGTAGGTTTAGCCACCTCAAGGCTACTTTTGCGTGCTTACATGAAACACATACACCAACATGAAGATATACCTTTAACTATAGGCGAAATAATGATAAAAGAACCTATGACTATTGGTCCGGGAGCAAAACTTACCGAAGCTATGGAAATAATGACTAAATATCAGTTTGGCTGCCTGCCTGTAATAGATGAACACAATCATTTATTAGGCACCGTTACAGAAGCAGATTTCTTAAAAATATCAAGAAATTTAGTAGAAAAAATGGCTAAAAACAAGTAAAAGTGTTTTACAGTAAATTCCCCAAAGCTTTATCTATTTTATCAAATTCAAACTGAAAACCTTTAGATAGTATTTTATCGGCACTACATTTTTGACTGCTCAGCACTAAAGATTTCATTTCTCCCAGCACCAAGTTTAGTGCAAATTTAGGCGTAGGTATGGCAATAGTATTTTTTTGTTTTGCTATAATTTTAGCTAAATCTTTTTGAGGTAAAGGATTTGGAGCGACAGCATTATAAGTGCCTTCTAAATTATTTTCAATTATAAATACAAACAATTTTGCTAAATCATCAATGTGTATCCAAGATGAAAACTGCTTACCGTTTCCTAAAATTCCTACAAAAAATGGTAGTGTTTTCAGCATTTCCGGCAGTGCTCCGCCATCTTTTGAAAGTACAACGCCTATTCTAACTACAGCTTTTTTAATTTCATCTGTTAATTGATAGCTTTCCTCCCATTGCTCACATACTTTTGCTAAAAAATCAGTTCCGGGTTCTGTACCTTCTTCTAATAATTCATTTCCTCTATCGCCATAAAATCCTATGGCAGAAGCCCCAATAAACTGCTTTACATTATGCTTTGTATTTTTTAAGGTATTTATTAAAAGCTGAGAAGAAATTACTCTGCTATCTATAATTTCTTGCTTCCTTTTTGTAGTCCATTTTTTACCTGCAATACTTGCACCTGCTAAATGTATAATTACATCAGCATTTAAAATGGCTTTTTCGTCTATATATTTTTCATTAATATTCCAATAATAGCAGGCTACATTTTCTTTGCTGTAGTTTTTATTTGTACTTAAATGAGCAACAGAATATCCTTTAGCCAGCAAAACATCTGTAAGTTTTGTACCTAATAAACCACTACCGCCCGTTATTAATACTTGTGTCATGTTTTTCACTATTTTCCAGTTTTCTACTTACAAATACTAACAAGGCTATATTTAAAAAAAAGAAAGAGCCCGTTTTATCTACTTCTATCATATCGCTAAAAAATAGATTAATTAAAATAGCAACAAAAGAAACTAAAACAGCCATGGTTAGGCTTTTATATTTTACTGTTTTATGATACAAATTTTCGCCCCAAATAAAAATGGTAAAAATTAAACTTAAAAATAAAGCTAAGCCAACTAAACCCTGCTCCGTTGCTGTCATTAAAAAATAATTATGTACACCACTCCTTTCCTCATTAGTACTTATCCAAGTTCTAAATTTTAAAAAGGTAAAGTTTTTATAATTTTCTACAAATCCATTAGGTCCAAAACCAACTATTGGCTTTTCTTTTATCATTTCTACTGCTGCCAGCCATCTATAAATACGCTCCATACTACTCACATCTCTGGCTTTAAAAGTAGATGTCATTAAGCTACCTAAATCTTCTTGAGAAACGGTACTTGTATTGGGCGAGAACTCTAAATATTTATTTTGGCTACTAATAGCTATTCCTATAAAAATAAAAAGAACGACACCAAAAACCACAGCGTATTTTGCCAATTTTAATTTAAAAATAAAGTATGCTCCAAACATAGCTATTAAAGCTAAATAACTTGCTCTTGTATATGAAAAATATGTGGCTACTATAAATAGTAAAATACTTAAAATCAGCACATTATACTTAAAACTAAACTTTTTATACCAAGTAGTAGCATAAAAAACAAAAGGCAAAAACACCGCTAATAAAGCAGCATAATTAACATGATTTCTATAAAAAGGATACAAAGATTTATTAATCATTGTAAAATCAAAACCGGTTAAAGCATGCCTAAATAAGGCTATGAAAATAGTAAATACTAAAGGAATAAAAATGCACCAAAAAGCTGTTTTTAAATCTTTTTCATTTTTAACTACTATTAAAGTTACTATCAAAAAAGCACTGATGTACCAAAGTTTAGCCAGTAGAAATTTTACGGAAAAAAGAGGCACAGTAGAAAATAAGGTGCTTATAAACATCCAAAAAACATGGAGGATTAAAAGAATAATTAAAGGATTTTTAAAAATGGAAAAGTCCACTTTTTTTAAATTAGTAATACCATAAAATAAAGCAAGGCACATAAAAACAATCATTAGCGGCTCGGTGGGCAGGTCGGTACCCAAGCCATTTGCCACATCTACCTCAATAGACAATGGTATTAATGCCAACAAAAAAAAGTATAAACTTTTAAAATTTATTATACCCCACACCATTACCACTAAGGTTAAAGGTACAACAGCCAATGCCTTTTCTTTAAAGTAAAATGCAGCTAACACACAAAAAACACCTGCTAAACCATAGAGATAGAAAAACAGTTTTTGTTTATTGTAAGTAGAAGCAAACATAAATTTTTAACTATTTACTTTTGTAATTCTTCTTTTATAAAAAAGATTTGCTCTGCCAGCAAAGCACCTAAGCAAGCAAAAAAGAAAGCTATAAATGTAGTGGCTACAACTATTACAGATCTTACAGGTTTAATTTTACGTTCAGCAGGAAAAGCTTCTTCTATAACTTCAACTCCTTTGCTACTTTTTTCAGCTACTAAATCGTATTCTCTTGAAAAACCTTCCAATTTTGAAAAATCTTTTAAGCGTTCGTTGTATTTTGCTTCTTTAATTTCAAACAACTTGGTATTTACTTGCGTATTTAATAAATCTGTTTGCATAGAATCCAACTCCTGTTTTGCTATTTTAACTTTATCAGAAAAAATATGAGCCAACTCTATTCTACTTTCATCTACCGGCTGAATTGTTTTTTCGTTTACTATAGCCACAATATCATTTACAATAACAGCCGCCAATTTTGGGTCTGTATCTAATAAATTAATTCTAACAGCATCTTTTTCAGTAAGATAAGCTTCATAGTTTTCTTCAAATTCTTTTTTTGTCTTACTATTTTCATACTTTTTACCTTTCAGTTTATAATGCTCTGCAAGGTTGTATTTCTGTATAATATAACTCGCCAATTTATCGGAAGTAGCTATAGATAAAATTCGGTTGGTTTCTCTTTCTGAGCCAAAAAAGTGAAACACCGAAGAACCATCTTGGCTAAATAATGCATTTCTATCGCCCGTATTTTGACTTATAGGATACAGCAAAGCAAAACTTTGATAATACGGCTTCATTATAAAAAGCGTGGTAATTACTGCCGCTATAGCTGCAAATATGGTAACAGCAACAATATGCCATTTCCATTTAAGTAAAATTCTAATTACATTGATAAGATTAAATTCTTGATTCATAAAGAAATTATTGTAGAGTACTAATATTTTTAATTTTTACAAGTTGCAAAACGAACGACAAAAGTATGGCTATTATCACAAAAATAAGCATTTTAACATTCCACTTTAAATTTATTCCTGTTAAAAGTACCATTATGCCAATGTTTAAAAGTAAATACAGCAAAGAACTGCCCATTTTCTTTAGTTCAAATTGGGTGTTGAAATGTTTTAAAACATAAATCATTTGAGCTAAAGCCATAACTGCTTGCGAAATAATGGTGGCTAAAGCAGCTCCTGATGCTTCGTATTTTCTAATTAAAAAAACATTTAAAACGACATTAAGAATTATGGTAAAAAAAGCATAATAACTTATTTGTTTTAGCTTGCCTGCTGCGGTTAAAAATCCCCCAAAAATGTAGGTTATAAAAATAAACGGAAAAGAATACAGCAGTAATTGAAAACTCAAATACCAAGTTTCATTGCTCTCGTGGTACAGCAGTTTTACAATATCTTGATGAAAAAAGAAAACCACCAAAACAAAAGGAATACAGACAGCCAACATTATTTTAAAACTATCCCACAACACTTCTGAAAAGGAATTTTTATTAGAAATTTGCTTAGCAAAATATGGGATTAATAAAGACGCCAACAAATAAGGAATCATATTAACAGCATCTAACAAACGGTATCCCGCAGCATAAATGCCCGCTTGTACAGCTCCTGTATTGGGCAATAATTTATCTAACATAACGGCATCTATACGGGTATAAATAGTCATTAATAAAATAACTACAGCATAAGGCATAGCTTGAAGCACTAATGGTTTAAACTGCTGAAAAGAGAAACTGGGTTTAACTATACTTCCTTTATAAAAAACTATAAGTAATGATAAAAACCCGGAAAGTAGCAAAGCAAAAGTTTGGGCATAAATAAAATACATAATATCAAACTGCTGAACAAAAGATGTGTATAGCAAAACAAGGCAAACAATAATACTTAAAATTCTATCAAAAACGGAGAAAAAAGCATCCCAGTTATACCATTGCATAGCAGTAAAATTGGCTCTACTAAATAAAATGAACGATAATAAAATTTGATTTAAGGCTAAAAATAATAGCATTTTAAATTGTAGTGCATTAAAACCTATAAGCCAAGCCAAAAGAAAACTAACTAAAAGATAAACAACAGAAAAAATAGCTTTAAGCAAAATCAAATTACCAAATCTTTGTTTTAGTAATTCTGGTTTTTGAGCTACTTCTTTATTATGAAACTGGTTGATACCAAAATCAAGTAAAATGTGGAATAAAAAAGAAAAATTAAAGACTACAAAATAAATTCCATAGCTTGATGCCCCAACTACATTTTGAGTTTTTAAATCTATACCAAAAATCCATAAAGGCTTAACAATTAAATTGGCAAGAATTAATATAAAAATACTCTGGAATAAGTTTTTAGCCATTTGAAAAAGCTAAGATACTGTTTAATTATGGTTCTTTATTGGTTTCAAAAAACGTATCTTCAAAAAGATTAGAACCCTGTGCTGCTTCTACGGCAAGTTTATCACACCGCTCGTTTAAAGGATGCCCGGCATGCCCTTTTATCCATTTCAATTTTACATTATGATGTTTATATACATTTAAAAAACGCCTCCACAAATCGGGATTTTTCTTTTTGACAAAACCTTTTTTAGCCCAGCCAAACACCCAACCTTTTTCTACCGCATCTACCACATATTTTGAGTCGGAAACTATAAGCACATCACTATTAGGAATTTTTAAAGCTTCTAAAGCTACAATTACTGCCAGCAGTTCCATTCTGTTATTAGTAGTGTATTTATATCCTTTAGAAAGCTCTTTATAATGATTTCCTGCTTGCATTACCACGCCATAACCTCCTTTGCCTGGGTTTCCTTGTGCTGCTCCATCGGTATGTATGGTTATTTTCATAAGTGCAAAAGTAGAAAAATATTAAAAATATTGAGTTTTTAGATTGGTAGTTTGTTGTACATTGGCTTTATTTTATTTTTTTATACCACTTAGTAATACATTATATCAATAGTTGTTTAGAACAATCCTGCCAAAGGCATTTGTTTATTACGTTGAAGCTGTGGCTTTTCATTTTTTATTCGTTAGTGTCGGCAAAGGCATACTCTTTTGCAATTTTTGGTTTAGCGTTGGAATATTCATTTCGTAATATCAGGTCAATTTCGGCTATGTATTTTTCATTTTCGGTTTGTCTGTAATTGGAATACAATTCTAAAATTTCCTCTACTTTCGATTGAGATAAGATTGATAAGTCAAGCATTTTAGATTTGTTCAAGTCATTTGGTTCAAACTTCTTTAAACCATTTCCATACTCTCTTCTATTATCACTAAATATGTCTTTAGAAACATCTGTTAATAGATAAGCAAACAAAAGGTCAATGCTTACCTTGGAGAACAAGTCCGAGTTTGTTGGATAAACACAATGAAAAGTAGTAAGATTGGAAATGTTTGCTTCATTTCTAATAAACTTGACACCATTTCTATTAAATACAGAAACCCAAATAGGAGCCGGAGGACGTTTTTCTAAAGCATACCAAGGCTTTCTACTTTTGGTTAAAAACTTTTCGTTTATTTCTTCTTGCTCTCCTTTTTTGATATAGTTTTCAACTTCTTCACTTTTAGATTTCTGTCCATTAAAAAGATAAGTTAGTTCGTCTTTTTTGATAAGATTTTTGAAGTTTTCACTCGTAAAAAAATTAGTTTTTACATCTTTAGCTTTACAAATACACGGTAATAGGTTTGATTCTGGAATATGGAACTCTTTTGCCTTTGAAGGTTTAAATGTAAAATATTCATTTGCACCTGTAGCAATGCCTCTAACTACTTTTGCGTATGTTGAAAACGGAACAAGGTTTTTATAATTAATTGAGTTTTGTACTTGATAATATTTACGCCATTTTATAGTTGGATCTAAATCTTTTGGAGCAAATGAAAACTCTCCCTTGCCCTTCGGATATGAATCAATATAACTTTTGATTAGCTGTAAATCTGATTTTGAATCAATAGTTGAAATATGTATCTCAGAATTATTATTGTCATTTGCTAAAAGAAGAATAGATGCTGTTGTCATTGCATCATCAAAAACATTTTCTTTAAAGTCGATAACGAATAAATGTCTTAATGTTTTTGTTTTAATAAGGTACTCCTTTATTAATTTTCCGTAGTCAGAATTCAAAAACTCAGAAGGGATAATGTATGCAACTCTACCTTCTTTATTCAACTGAAAAACCGACTTCAAAAGAAAAAGAGTATAGAGATTGGTAAATCCGTTGAACTTGAATTTTAATTTACTTTCAACTTCTTGTAAAATTTGTTTGTTGTCATAATCGTGAAACTTTAAATATGGCGGATTGCAGATAATACCGTCATATTTATTTTTCCAATCATTAAACATATAATCCTCAAGATTTAGAGACACATTATTGAAAGACTCAAAGTGTGTTTTGGCTTCTTTTAAAATGGTTTCATCAATATCAAATCCTTTTATATTAAGATTTTTGTTTTTATTAAGAAGTGTCCTTGAAAAAATACCCAATCCAAAAGCTGGTTCAAGAATAGTTTTGCAGTTTTCATTTCCTAACAACCAATCCGACATTAAATCAGCAATCGGTTGGGGTGTAAAAAATTGAGCAAACTTTTTTCTATGTTCCAGGTCTGTATTTTTTGAATATTTTTTTTCTAAATCCATATTAAAAATCTGATATGTTTAATAAAGCCTTTAAGCTATCAATGTCTAAATAAGCTGTTCCCTTTTCAAAACTCACATAGAATAGTAAACGACCTCTGCCCATTTCTCTCCTAACACTCTTATGTTCGGGTTCTAATATTTTGTATGCAACCTGATTTGTATGTCGGGTGTTTATCTTAATAGTGGTTTTGTTTTGATTTTTAATGTCTTTACTTATTTCATAATGCTCTCCCTCTTTTTCGGAATCGGTAATAAGTGTAAGAATGTTTTTGAAAGAGATACCATACGACTTATCAAAGAAAACTTGAAAATAATAATGAGGAACATTGAATGTTTCAGCCCATTTATAAACCACTTTAATATCTTCAACCTTTGGTGTTATACTTAAATAATCTCTTTTTTGGCTGATACTAATATTATCTTTTAAGTCTTTGAATAATTGAGTCAGTTCTTGTAGTCTTTCAGTTGAATTCCAACTTGGTCTGCGAAAAGTAATTGCATTAATAGTTTCTTCGTTAATGCTTTTAAGTATATCTAAATAAGGTTTCTTTTTAGGATGTTCGAATACATCTGAAAACTCATTTATTATTTTGTCTTTAATCGACAGTGCAGTCTCCGAATGGAATTTTGTTCTTTCCTGCATTTCTCCTTCATACTTGTCAATTAAAAAAGCACTTGAGCGAATTTCCAAACCTGCAATTGCCTTTTTTACATAGTCAGTAATTTGAGAGTGCTTCAGCTTACTAATGTCATAGCCTAATTTTTCTTCAAAATCAGATTTTTTAAATACTAATAAATCGGGTCTTTTTCCTATTGTATCCAATTCGTCTTGAAATTCGTTATAGAATTCATCAAACCCAATTTCGCCCGCTACTAAATCATCAGATTTCCCGTAACGAACAGCAACATAGTTTTTTGATGTTTCATTGATTGCTCTGAATATTAAATCTTCCGCCCAATCTCCTTGTTCTTTGTTTGTTATAAAATTTGAAGATGCTTGAGTTGGAGGAGAAGTCCTATCTCTTGGTATTGAAAAATCAACAATTGTATCGGGAATGATTTTTGTTATTTCCCTTAATTCATCAAAGTATGTCATATTGTTTTCTATATTTTATTTACTCACAAATTTCTAATAGACTTTTGTGTTCGTGATTTCGCATAGCTCAATTCTTGTTCGGCTACTTTTAGGGCATTTAGAGCTTCCTGTTCATCTTTCACTATTTCATATAATTTTGTTCCAATCCACAAGGCTTCTAATTCTGAAATGGAACAATTAAAAAGTTCACTAATTTTAATAAGATGTTCTCTTTTTAGTATTTTTTGATTGTTTTCAACCTTGCTTAAAAACCCATCTCCAATTTCAAGTTTAGAGGCTAACTCCCTCTGAAACATCCCTGATTGCTCTCTTAATTCTCTAATTTTCTGTCCAAGTGTCATTGTACCTTTTTTAGACTTGACTTATTTAGGTTAAATGTAAAGATAATTTTCTAAATATTTTTAAGAGCGAAGGATAAATTTTAGCTCTTTTGGTTTTTTAGGGTTGGCATTGTGTTTCGGCAAAAACCAAATGTGCTAAAATGTGCGGTTGGATTTTTCAGCTTGTTGCCAACGGGAGTTTGTGCATTAACCCACAAAACTCGGGCTTTTCAAATGTAAATATAAAATATATTTTTGAAAATTAAGAGATTTTTTAAACAAAATGTGAGGAGTTGATTTTGTTGTGTAAGGCTTTGTGGTAAATGTGGTGCTTAAAAATGAAAAAATAGCCGTTTTTATGGC
>JACJYS010000013.1 GCA_020635995.1 Chitinophagales bacterium
GAATACAAACGGTAGCTAAAATTACTTAAACGTGCACCTCTGCTATGTTGAAGTATATATTATTGTCTAAGAACGGATAATTATTAAAAATAGATAATGCCATATTTTAATTTTTATTGTGTATAAAATATTTAGTACACTAAAGCGAAGCCGATATTGGACTATTAATATTCCTAAACAGTATAAAAACAATATCAATGTTACTTTAAAGGAATTTTATTTGCTTTATCTTTGTTCAAAATACCAAAAGCAAATAATTTTTATGGAAAAACACAATGTAATTATAGTAGGATCAGGGCCGGCAGGTTATACGGCAGCCATTTATGCAGCCAGAGCAAATATGAACCCCATTATGTATATGGGCTTAGAGCCGGGTGGGCAGTTAATGCAAACTACTGACGTTGAAAATTACCCGGGTTATCCAGAAGGAATTATGGGGCCGCAAATGATGAATGAGTTTAAGGCTCAAGCCGAAAGATTTGGTACAGATATTCGCTATGGCATGGTTACCGATGTTGATTTTTCTAAAAGACCTTTTACCTTAACAGTAGATGATGAAACTCAAGTGCAAGCCGAAACAGTAATATTAGCCACAGGAGCATCGGCAAAATGGATAGGTTTAGAATCTGAGCAGCGATTAAATGGCAGAGGAGTTTCTGCATGTGCCGTTTGTGATGGCTTTTTTTATAGAGGAAAAGATGTGGCAATAGTAGGAGCAGGAGATACGGCAGCTGAAGAAGCCTTATACCTCTCTAAATTGTGCAATGTAGTACACATGTTTATAAGAAGAGATGAAATGAGAGCTTCTAAAATAATGCAAGAAAGAGTATTGAAAGCTAAAAACATTAAAATATATTGGAATACGGAAACAGATGAAGTTTTAGGAAAAGATGAAGTGGAAGGCGTAAGAATAGTCAATAATAAAACAGGCGAAAAACAAGAAATACCTATTCATGGCTTTTTTGTGGCTATAGGTCATAAACCAAACTCTGATGTATTTAAAAAATATTTAGAAACCGATGAAGTGGGGTATGTAATTACTAAGCCAAAATCTACAGAAACCAATGTAGAAGGCGTGTATGCCTGTGGCGATTTGCAAGATAGTTTATTCCGTCAGGCAGTTACAGCAGCAGGTACGGGGTGTATGGCTGCATTAGAAGCAGAAAGATTTTTAGTTGAACAAGAAATTGTGTAATTTTGGCTTGCTTTTTGTTGTTTATTAAGTAGTTATGAGATATAATGTATTAAAATATAGTTTGTTTTTGTTTGCACTTTTAGGTGTAAATAAACTTTTTGCATTTACCGATTGGGAGTTAATTGCAGAAAAAGACAATATTAAAGTATATGCCAAACCTGATGCAAAAACAGGCTTCAACATTTATAAAGCGGTGATGGTAGTTGATGCTTCTGAAGATAGAGTAGTGGAAGTGCTTAAAGATATTAAAAACTACAATAAATGGACACCGAGATTGGATGATACACAATTATTGAAGTCTATTAATAACAATGAATTTTATTATTACTCAACTGTGAGTGCTCCTATGGTTTCAAGTAGGGATATGGTAGTGCACTTAAAAACATTTAAAACAGGAAATGCAACGGTTGTAAAAATGAATGGAGCTCCAAATTTGATACCTCAAAAAAAGGGTTTTGTAAGAATGCCATTATATAGTGGTACTTATGTTATTGAACCTACTTTTGATAATAAAGTAGCCGTTTCGTTAGAGTACCAAGCAGACCCGGGAGGTAACTTACCTAAATGGATAGTTAACAGTAACACTGATAAAGTACCAATGGAAATGTTTCTAAACTTAAAAGCTATCTTTTAGTTGAGTTCTGTTCACAATTTTTCTGTTAACGAAATAGACGGCACAAAAAAAGATTTAGCCGATTACAAAGGCAAAGTACTATTAATAGTAAATACTGCTTCAAGGTGCGGATTTACCAAACAATTTGCCGATTTAGAAAAATTATATCAAGATTATAAAGACAAAGATTTTGAAATTTTAGGTTTCCCTTGCAATCAATTTAAGCAACAAGAGCCTTTAAAAGGAAATGAAATAACAGAATTTTGTTCGGTAAATTATGGCGTTACCTTTAAAATATTTGACAAAGTTGATGTAAAAGGAGAAACGGCAATACCTTTGTATCAATACTTATCAAAGAAAAGCTTAAATGGCAAGTTCAATTCTACGCCACTTTGGAATTTTCATAAGTATTTAGTTGATAAAAATGGTAATGTGCAAGATTATTACTTGATGTTAACAAATCCTAACGCTAAAAAAGTAAGAAAAGCAATAGATAAGTTCTTAGCTTTGTAGTCTATGAAATTAGATATACTGGCTATTGGTGCTCACCCCGATGATATAGAATTAGCTTGTAGCGGAACATTGCTAAAACATGCTAAAATGGGTAAAAAAGTTGGCGTTTTAGATTTAACTAAAGGGCAATTAGGCACAAGAGGTACACCGGAGCAAAGATTACAAGAAGCAAATGATGCGGCTAAAATATTAAAACTTGCCGTACGAGAAAATTTACAAATGGAAGATGGATATTTTGTAAATGATGCAGACCATCAAAAAAAGATTATTACAGCAATAAGAAAATACCGACCAGATGTATTACTTATAAATGCTCCGGATGATAGGCATCCCGACCATGGCAAGGCAGCACAATTAGCAAAAGATGCAGCATTTTATGCCGGGTTGAGAAAAATAGAAACTACTTTTCAAGGAGTTGAGCAAAAAGCTTGGCGACCTAAAAATGTATATCATTATATACAAGCCAAATATTTAAAACCGGATTTTGTGGTAGATATTTCGGAAGAACAAGAAGAAAAGATGAAAGCCATTTTGGCATATAAATCTCAGTTTTATAATCCAAACTCTAATGAGCCGGATACTTTTATCAGTTCCAATGCTTTTTTGCAGTTTGTAGAAGCCAGAGGTAGAGAGATGGGACAAATATGTGAAGTAGCGTATGCAGAAGGTTTTATTGGTACAAGATATTTAGGTGTTCATGATTTAAGTACAATATTTTAATGTCGGAAGAAAAAAAATCAAGAAAAGTAACCAAATCACAGCTAAATGCAGCTAAGCATATTTTTGCTTATGCACTGCCATATAAATGGTATTTTTTGTTGGGAATGTTTTTTTTAGTAGCATCAAGTCTAATTTTTATGCTAATACCCGCCACGGTTGGGCAAATGTTAAAAGCCGCCAAAGGAGATACTTTAATTCCTCAGTTGGGCATTCATATTGATATACACCAGTATATATGGGTTTTCTTAGCTATTTTACTTTCGCAGGGGATAATGTCATTTTTTAGGGTAAACTTTTTTGCTGTAGTAACGGAAAATGCTTTAGCTAAAATAAGAATAGACGTTTATGATAAATTGCTATCACAACCCTTAGTATTTTTTGAGAAAAGAAGAGTAGGAGAAATAGTAAGCCGACTGTCTGCCGATGTAGAAAAACTACAGCAGGCGTATTCTGTTACTTTGGCAGAATTTATTAGACAAATAATAACTTTTATAGTTGGTGTGGTGGTGCTTTTTATTTTTTCGGTGAAACTAACTTTAGTTATGCTGGCTGTTTTTCCTGTGGTTATCATTTTAGCTGTGGTTTTTGGTAGAGTTATTAAAAAAATGAGCAAAGAACGTCAAGATTATTTAGCAGAAACTAACGTAATAGTAGATGAAACTTTTCAATCTTTTATAGCGGTAAAAGCTTTTGTAAATGAATATTTTGAATTAAACAGATATACTGAAAAAATAAATAATTTAGTAAGTGTTGCTTTGCGTTTTGCAAGAGCTAAAGGTTTGTTTTTTACCTTTATAATTACCGGTTTATTTGGTGCTTTGTTCTTTATTTTATGGATGGGCGGTTTGCAAGTTTACAATGGAAGCATAGCGGTGGAAGAACTTACTGCTTTTATATTTTATGCTATGGTTATAGGCGGAGCTATAGCCAGTTTGGGCAGCCAATATACGGAGCTTTTAAGTGCATTGGGGGCTACAGAACGTATTAAGGAAATATTAGATGAAGATAAAGAATTAAATATTGTTTCTAACGAAGTGAAACCTATAAATTTCACTACCGAAATAACATTTAAAAATGTTTCATTTTCTTACCCTACGAGAGCAGATGTGGAAGTGCTAAAGAATATTAGTTTTGAAGTAGAAAAAGGCGAAAAAATTGCTTTAGTAGGCAGTAGTGGTTCGGGAAAATCTACTATTGTTAAGCTATTGAATAGATTTTATAAGCTAAATCAAGGGGAAATAACAATAGATGGACAAAATATTGATGATTTTGAAATAAAATCTTTGAGAAAAATAATAGGTATAGTACCACAAGAAGTTATTTTATTTGGCGGTAGTATTTTAGAAAACATAAAATATGGCAATATAAATGCAAGTTTTGAGCAAGTTGTAGCAGCCGCAAAGCAGGCAAATGCTTATGATTTTATTCAAAATTTCCCCGATAAATTTGAAACCTTAGTAGGAGAGAGGGGCGTACAGCTTTCGGGAGGACAAAAACAGCGTGTTGCCATTGCACGAGCACTTTTAAAAAATCCGGATATTTTAATTTTAGATGAAGCCACCAGCTCTTTAGATGCTTCTTCAGAAAAGCAAGTCCAAGATGCTTTAGAAAATTTAATGCAGAATAGAACAACTTTTATAATTGCCCACCGATTGAGCACTGTACGTAATGCAGATAAAATATTGGTAATAAATAAAGGCGAAATTGCCGAGCAAGGTACACACAACGAGTTGATTAAACAGGAAGAAGGAACTTATAGCCAGTTGTTAAAACTACAGTTGGAAGCACATTAAGTTATGATGTGCATGATATATTTAGCAAACCTCCTTCAAAACAAAGGGTAATCTCGTAAAATGATTTCCCAACCTGTATAGAAAGTTCAGTTCCTCATGTAAGGCAGATACCTCATTCTTCGGTATGTTCTGTGTGTAATACTTCCCCTGCTGTCATTCCGACCAACGGGAGGAATCTACCTTATAATAGAATTAATGTAAGCTGATAAGATAGATGCCTCATTCTTCGGATGGCAAATGAGGTAGTGTGTGTAATATTTCCCCTGCTGTCATTCCGACCAACGGGAGGAATCTACCTTATGATGGAATTAATGTAAACTGATAAGGTAGATACCTCATTCTTCGGTATGACAAATGAGGTAGTGCGTGTAATACTTCCCCTGCTGTCATTCCGACCAACGGGAGGAATCTACCTTTATAGAAAGTTCAGCTCCTTATGTAAGGCAGATACCTCATGCTTCGGTATGACAAACGAGGTAGTGTGATACCATACTCTTCTTGTTGTCATTTCGACCGTAGGGAGAAATCTACCTTCATTTTTTAAAAACTCCAAATTGATTTGTTCAAAAAATTCCATGAAGGATTTTTAGAATTAATAAGAGCTTCCTTCTTTTTTCTTGACCATTTTTTTAGTTCTTTTTCTCTATCTATAGCAAAATTAATATCAGAAAATTGTTCCCAATAAAGTAGATTATAGCAATAGTATTTCCCTGCAAAAGAATTTGAATTTCCTCTATTTTGAAAATGTTCATCAAGTCTTCGTTCTATATCATTTGTAACGCCTATATACAAGACTGTTTTCTTAGGATTTGTAGTTATATAAATAAAATAGTTGTGTTGATTCATTTACTAAAGATAAGAATTATTCTGCTTTTGTAAAATTCAATTACTCATCTCACTGTCATTCCGACCAACGGGAGGAATCTACCTTATAATATGACTACAGCAAGCAGAAAAGATAGATACCTCATTCTTCGGTATGACAAATGAGGTAGTGTGTGTAATACTTCCCCTGCTGTCATTCCGACCAACGGGAGGAATCTATCTTATAATATAACTACAGCAAACAGAAAAGATAGATACCTCATTCTTCGGATGACAAATGAGGTAGTGTGTAATACTCTCCCTGCTGTCATTCCGACCAACGGGAGGAATCTACCTTATGATGGAATTAATGTAAACTGATAAGGTAGATACCTCATTCTTCGGTATGACAAACGAGGTAGTGCGTGTAATACTTCCCCTGCTGTCATTCCGACCAACGGGAGGAATCTACCTTATAATAGAATTAATGTAAGCTGATAAGGCAGATACCTCATTCTTCGGTATGACAAACGAGGTAGTGTGATGCCATACTCTTCTTGTTGTCATTCCGACCAACGGGAGGAATCTACCTTTATAGAAAGTTCAGCTCCTCATGAAAGGCAGATACCTCATTCTTCAGATGACAAATGAGGTAGTGTGTGTAATACTCCCCTTACTGTCATTTCTACCGTAGGGAGAAATCTACCTTTATAGAAAGTTCAGCTCCTCATGTAAGGCAGATACCTCATTCTTCGGATGATAAATGAGGTAGTGTGTGTAATACTTCCCCTGCTGTCATTCCGACCAACGGGAGGAATCTACCTTATTTTGAACCTTTACTTATACCATAAGGTAGATATTTCACTTCATTTAATATAACACGGGAGAATACTATTGCACAACCCTTTAGCAACTCAAACCCACCATTCAGCAGTTAGCTTTATAAAATATGTTTCTTTTCATAGATTTTTGAGGTATCAAATTAATTCTAAAACCTTTAAAATTTAAAAACATGAAAAAATTATTACTTTCAACCGTTTTGCTTTTTACAGCAATTATTTTAAACGCCCAAACCATGTATGTAGATATAGATGCTACTGGTAATAATGATGGAACATCATGGGCAAATGCTTTTACAAATTTAGATACCGCTTTAGCTAATTGGGATATTGTACTCTGGGGTGGCGAAATATGGGTAGCAGAAGGAACTTATAAACCGGGAGATGGCATAAGTAGAACTGCTGCATTTAACGTAAAAAGTAATATGTTTGGTGGCTTTAATGGAACAGAAACCAACAGAGGAGACCGAGATATTGCTGCTAATCCTACCATTTTAAGTGGAGATTTATTAGGCAATGATAATGGGAATATAAGTTCAACTGAAATAACAAGAGCAGATAATTCTTATTCTGTAGTTTATTCTGGTTGGGATGCTCAACTAAATGGTTTTATTATAGAAGGCGGACATGCAAATGCTACTACAGGAGGAGACCAAAATCAAGCAGGAGCTGCTATTTATAATATGAATAATGGAATGACAATAACTAACTGTGTTTTTAGAAACAATTATGGAGAAGAAGATGGTGCTATTGTAAAATTTAGAGGTCCTGCAGGCTACAACAGTTGGTTTAATCTTCATGGAAATGAGTTTTACAATAATGTTTCTAATAGAAGTATGGTAAGCTCTACAAGACCTTCAACTCTAGTATATTGGTGTTATATGAGAATATACAACAATCTATTTCATCATAATGAGGTAAAAGCTTCAAATGCAAGTATAGTTTGTGCAACAAACCATGTTAATGGAGGTTCTCTTTCTATGGGCGACTATTCATACCTGATCTACCACAATACTTTTGTAAATAACATTATACCAAATACAGGAGGTACAATTGGGCATGGTAGAAATGATATTAACGGCACCAATGATGGTTGGGGAGAATTAAATATTGAGGTAGTTGGTAATATTATTTGGGATGATGCACCTACATTAGTAGAATACTCCATGGTAAGTGGTTCTATTGATACTTCAACACAGTTTTACTTTATGTCAAATGTCATAAAGGGAACAGATACGATTCAAAATGCGGATTTAATGACATACCAGCCTTATATAACCGGTAATGTTTATGACGAATACCCAATGTTTGTAGATACAGCTACTAATGATTATAGAATAATAGATTGTGCTACTCCCGGTAATGATATAGTTAATTATACAAACCAAAATCTCACTATTTCAACTGATTTTTATGGCAATGATAGACCAATAGGTTTTGCCGCAGATGCAGGACATAGTGAAGTTACACAAGAAGCCGCTCCTGTAACGGTACAGCAAGTAGGAACTACTTTAGAAGCTACAGCCGGATATGCTAACTATAGTTGGTTTTTAGGTCAGCCACCTTATACGCAATACGCAGAAACAAGTAATGTATTAACGCCTACAGATGGTGATGGACAATATTTTGTACTTGCTATGGATGACAATTTTTGTAAGACCTTAGGAGTAGGAAATTATTGTTCTTCTGTTACGGTTAGTATTGATTTAATAAACGATACATTGTTTGCTACGGGTAATGGAGGAAACTCTTATGCTTGGTATCTTGACGGAAACCCAGTAGGAACTAATGATGACATTTTTGTACCAACTACTCCTGGAACATACACTGTAGCTCATTATTTATGGGACGGAACTCAGATAGTTGGCTGTACAGGTACTGCTGCTTATGAAATAACTTGTAGCAATATGCAAGCACCTGTAATTTCTGAAAATAATGGAGTGTTATCTGTTAATGATGATTATACTACTTACCAATGGTATTTAGGTACTAATGCTATTTCAGGTGCAAATAGTGCTTCATATACACCTACAGTTAGTGGCGATTATTCCGTAGAAGTTACAGACAATTTTAACTGTGGTATCTATTCTAATCCTTTTTCATTTTGCTTAAACTTTAATCTTACCATTTCTCAAAGTGATTCAACACTAATTGCAGGTTCTGTATTTACAAACTACCAATGGTATTTAGATGGTAATGCTATAAGTGGAGCTACAAGTCAAACCTATACGGCTACGCAAAATGGAACCTATACTTGCCAAGCTGAGAACAGTGGCTGTACTGGAACATCTAATAGTTTAGTAGTTGATTTAGGTACGGGAATTAAAGATATTTCATTAAACGGATTGAGTGTTTATCCTAACCCTGCAAATGATATAGTAAACATAAAAGTAAATGAAGCATTAACTGCAATAGTTTTATTTGACCTAACAGGAAAAGTAGTAAAAGCATTTGATGCAAATAATATGCAACTAAACGTAGCTGATATTCAGCAAGGAATTTACTTTTTAGAATTGAAAAACAATGAGAAACGCTCTGTAGTAAAATTAGCTATTAAGTAAGTAAAGAAACTTTGCCAAGGAAAAAGTAAAGTAATCTTTTTCATCAAGAGAACCTCACTCGGCAACGAGTGGGGTTTTTCTATTTTACGATAGAGTGTAAGCATTTTACCATTGTAAAACACAAAATAGTCTAATCTATTTTATGTTAGTATTAATTATCTTCAGAAACATACAGTCTAAAAAAGCAATAAATAGCTACGGCATCTAAAATGTGCCATATAGCATGAGCTTGAACTATAGCATCGGGAATGCACCAAGGGTGCTCATCCCAACCAATTTGCCAAATAGCAAAAGCAATGGAAAAAACAATACTGGCATAAATAACCCATTTAATTTCGCTTTTAGGTTTATCTTTTATTTTGTGTATTATTTCAAATATGACACCTAAAATACAGAATACGCCAAATATAAAACTGCCTGCAAAACCTACAAGAGGTGGCTCCCACGTAGAATAATGAAAAATATGGCAAACAACTAAAGTTCCTATAAACACAAGTGCGTAAGTAAGCTCCGAAAGTTTAAATAATCGCATAGCAGCATAAGAAAAAATAATACCCGCTATTAAATACATTGATAGCATATCAAAATAACCGCCCACACTGGTTTCGCTGCCGTGCATAGCCATAGAACCGGGTGAAAGTAAAACCATTAAACTAGTTAAAACTATAGGGTAAAAAAGGGTAGTGGTAAGCGGATTGTTATTTTTATCAAATTTACCTTTATATATTTGATAAGCAGCCAATAAACCTGCCAGCATAAAACCAAAGTTTGAAAGCGTATTGGACGGCTGTTTTATTAATCCTTCATGCGATAATTCGCAGAAATTTCCGCCTGTACCGTCTGTTATTCCAAACCAAGAAAAATAAAGTCCTAAAAACACTAACAAATGTGTGATAACAGCAACTGCTACGGGAATAATAATGACAAGTGGATTGTTTTTGGCTCTCATAATATTAAATAGTTAGTTTTCAAAAGTTTTTGAAGAATCTTCGGTAAGTTTATTGAGTTCGTTAAGTTCTTTTTTAGTAAAATACCTCCATTTGCCAATAGGAACATCAAGTTTAATGTTCATTATTCTAATTCGTTTTAGTTTTACTACTCTATAATCCAAATATTCGCACATTCTGCGTATTTGCCTGTTTAAGCCTTGTGTTAATATTATTTTAAAGGTTTTGTTATTAATTTTTTCTACTTGGCAAGGTTTTGTAACGGTATCTATAATAGGAACGCCTTTACTCATTTTTTCTAAAAAATCGGTTGTTATGGGTTTATTTACGGTTACTATATATTCTTTTTCGTGGTTGTTTCTTGCACGCAATATTTTATTAACTATATCGCCATCATTGGTTAAAAAAATCAATCCTTCGCTGGGTTTATCTAATCTACCTATGGGAAATATTCTTTCTTTGTAATTGATGTAATCAATAATATTGTTTTTCTCTCTTTTGGTATCGGTAGTACAAACTATTCCTACGGGTTTGTTAAATGCTAAATAAACAAAATCGGTATTGGTTTGTTTAACAATTTTTCCGTCAACGGCTACTGTATCTTGCAAACTTATTTTAGTGCCTTTTTCGGGTACTTTTCCGTTTATGGTTACTCGGTTTTGCTCTATTAGTTTGTCTGCCGCTCTACGAGAGCAGTAGCCTATTTCGCTTAAAAATTTATTAATACGTACTAAATCTTCGGGCATTAATAACCAAATATTTCTTCTAAAGTTAACTCATTTACTTTACCCAGCTTATTTAAACTTTCGGTGTCTAAATGTTCTTTATTTCCTATCACCGCTATATGATAATTTTTCCCTTTAATATGATGGTTAAAGAAATCCACTAAATCATTAATAGTCATTGCTTTTATTTGCTCATATACTTGCTTTCTTATATCGTAATCTCTGCCTAATTTTTGGGCACTTGCATATTGCCAATAAACTCCGGCTCCTGTTACCCAATCGCTTTCCAATTTTTTAATAGCCGCTTCTTTAGCCGAATTAAATTGCATTTGAGCTTCCGGCATATTATTCATTAAATTAAGCATAGCTTCTGTAGCGTCATTCAGTTTATCTGCCTGTGTGCCTACGTATGCATAAGTATAATGGCTTTTGTCTTTTTCATTAGGCGTACTAAAATAAGAATACGCGGCATAAGCCAATGCTTTCTTTTCTCTAATTTCTTGAAAAACTATAGAAGACAATCCCGAACCAAAATACTCGTTAAATAGGGTAGCAGGAGCTAATAATTTATCGTTATATAATTCGTCTTTAGCTATAAAATACAATTCTACTTGCTGCATATCGTACGGAGTAAAATATACTTGGTTTTCTTTAATATCTAACTCAGCATATTTTTTTTCTTTTGGTACATCTTTTAAATTGCTCGTATTTTTGTGGTGTTTTACAATTATCTTTTCAACATCTTTAAAAGGCAACTGACCATAATAGAAAACTTTGTGTTTGTATTGGTTTAGCGATTTAATTTTATTTACTAAAATATTCACATCTTTTGCTTTTAATGCAGCTATAGTTTCTTTTTCGTTAAAAGCGTTAATTTTTCCATATTTAGCATAAGAAGCCAAGCCGCCTCTTAAAATTGTTCCTTTGTTTAGCTTAGCATCGTTTCTTGATTTTTCAATGTCATTTATCATTTCTAAATAAACTTCTTTATTGGCTACTACACTGCTTAATACGTGCTCAAAAAGTTCTATTCCTTTTTCTAAATTGCTTTCTAATCCTGTTAAGTAAACTCTCACTTGGTCTTCTCCGGCATAAACACCAAACTCTAAACCATAGCGATAAAACTCTTTTTTAAGCTCTTCGGCACTGTATTTTTCTGTTCCTAAATAAGGCAAATAAGAAATGGCTAATGCTAAATCTTTATCTGTATTGCTTCCTATATCGTACAAATAGTATAAATTAAAGACTTCATTATTTTTGTTTTTAACGTACGCTAATGGCACTTGATTAAGCGTATCAAATGTTATTTCTTTTTTAAAATCAATAAATTTTGGTTTTAGCGAAGTAGAAGGCATGGCTAAAAAGTCATCATAAAATTTAGATTTTGAATCTCTATCTACTTCTACGGCAGTTATTTTTGGTTTTGGTACATTGTGTCTGTCGCTTTCGCCTATTCTTTTATAAGAAACTACATAGTTGTTGCTGTAGTGTTTATTGGCAAAATCAATAATATCTTGTTTGGTGATTTTACTTAATTCATCTACTTCAAAAATTACGTCATTGTATGGCAAATCGTTAATAAAAGCATCTAACATTAAAAATGCTCTACCTCTGTTGCTTTCTAATGATTTTGTTTGTTGAAGTTTTAAATCGTTTACTACGGCTTCTACTAACCAATCGTCAAAATCGCCTTTTTTAATTTTTTCTATTTCGCCTAAAAGTAGGTCTTTAACTTCTTCTAAAGTTTGGTTTTGCTTAGGCACGCCATATAAAAAGTGAATGGTATAATCTTTTAAATATTGCACAAAAGAGCCTGCATTTAATGCTTTTTGTTTTAGGTTTAGGTCAATATCTATTAATCCCGCTTGACTGTTTGCCAAAAGCATGTCTATCATTTTAACCATCATAGCATCATTAGTGCCGGCTCCGTTAAATTTGTAGCCCATGTACAGCATTTCTTGCTGTGGTCCGTAGGTGTTTTTAACAACGGGCGTAGTAAGCTCCGTTTTTTCGGGTTGCTTAAATGGTGCTACTTCTTTTTGCTTCCAATCTCCAAAATTCTTTTCTATTAAATCTATAGTTTTATCGGGGTCTAAATCGCCACTTAAAATTACAGCTACATTATTGGGTACATAATATTTATCAAAGTACTTGTGAATATTGTACATAGAAGGATTTTTTAAATGCTCACCTAAGCCAATGGTAGATTGTGTGCCATAAGGATGATTAGGCAATAAACCTTCTAAAACGCCTTGATAAACCCAACGACCGTCATTGTCTTGGTTTCTATTAAACTCTTCGTAAACGGTTTCTAATTCGGTATGAAAAAGTCTTAAAACTAAAGTTTTAAATCTTTCGCCTTCCACTTTTGTCCATTTCTCAAGCTCGTTAGAGGGAATATCATTAATATATACGGTTTCATCGTTTGAGGTGTAGGCATTTGTTCCTTTTGCTCCTAATGATGACACCATTTTATCGTATTCATTAGCTATAGCATATTTAGATGCTTCAAGCGATAATTTATCTATTTCTGCATAAAGTGCTACTTTTTTAGCAGAATCGGGTTCTAAGCGATGTTCTTCAAATTTAGCAGCTATTTTATCTAATATTTCTTTCTCTTTATCCCAGTCTTTTGTGCCAAACTGATGAGTGCCTTTAAACATCATGTGCTCTAAATAATGGGCTAAGCCTGTAGTTTCGGCAGGGTCATATTTTGAGCCGGCTTTAACGGCTATAAGTGTTTGTATGCGTGGTTCAAGTTTGTTGACAGACAAATAAACTTTTAAACCGTTACTTAAGGTGTACATTAAAGTATGGCTGGGGTCGTTGGGTACGGTTTTAAAATTGTGCGTGTATTTTTTTGCTTCGGTTTTTGTGTTTTTTACTTGAGCATTAGCAGTTAATGTTAATGCTATTAATAAAATTGAAATTATTTTTCTCATACTTATTTTATATATCTAATTCTAAATCTAAATTATTTTTTAAGGTAATAATGTTTTCGTTTTCGTTTGCCATTTTTACAAAAATATCCTTAGGGTTTAATACTATTTTTTTAGGAACTGCATTTTTTGGAACTTTTATAACTAATTCATAATCATTTTTTTCAAAATGCTGTTTAAACCATTTTTTTATTATAAAAATTTCTTTTTCTATTAGTGTTTTTTCTACTTTGCTATCGGCTAAAACAACAATTTTATCTTCTTTTATAATAGGTGTTTTGTCGTCTATAGATTGTAATAAGGTTTGATGATTTTCATTACTTAAAAACACAAATAAATCTTCCCAAACTTTTAGTAGATTTTCATTATTGAGTTCTAAATTTCCTTGTGCTACTTCGGAAAGTTCATCTACCGCTCCATTTTCTACTGTTTTATTTTTTAGTTCATTTTCTACTTCTGCTTCAAGGTCTGCTAAAGTAAAACCTACTGAATTTTCTTTTTTTACTTCAATTTTTGGGTTTTCTTCTTGTGTAGTTGTTTCTTCAGCTTTTTTCTCTTCAATATTTGGTTTAGCTTCAACAATTGTTTTTTCCTTTGCATCAGTTGAAGCTATTGCCGTGGTGCTTTTAGTTTCTACTTTTGGTTCAAGCTTTTTTTTTTCAGAATTATTGGTATAATTCGCTTCTTCAATTTTAACGGCATTACTTAAATATGCCATTTTCATTAAGGTAGTTTCTACCAAAAGTCTTTTATGTATGCTTTGTGCGTAGTTTACATCACAATCGGAGGCTAAGCTAAGTGCATTCACTAAAAATTCTAAAGGTGTTATTTTTGACTGAACAAAATATTTTTGTTTTAAATCATTACTTACTTCCAACAATTTTATGGTTCTTTCATCTTTGCAAACCATAAGATTTCTAAAATGATTGCTTAAGCCACTCATAAACTGGTCGCCTTCAAAACCATTAGAAATTATGTTGTCTAATTCAAGAATGGCACTGGGCAGATCTGCCGATAATAATTGTTCTGTTATTTTAAAGAAATAGTCGTGGTCAAGTACGTTTAAGTTTTTTACGGCATCTTCATAAGTTAGTTTATTGCCACTAAAACTTACTAATCTATCAAAAATAGATAAGGCATCACGCAATGCTCCGTCTGCTTTTTCTGCCACTATGTGCAGTGCATTATCTTCGGCTTGTATGTTTTCTTGATTGGCTATATTTTTAAGATGTCCTACAATATCTGCTACAGAAATTCTTTTAAAATCATAAATCTGACAGCGAGATAGGATAGTAGGGAGTATTTTGTGTTTTTCGGTAGTAGCTAAAATAAAAATAGCATAAGGAGGTGGCTCTTCTAAGGTTTTAAGAAAAGCATTAAAAGCGGCTTGAGAAAGCATGTGAACCTCATCTATAATATATATCTTAAACTTTCCTGTTTGTGGGGGGATACGCACTTGTGCTATAAGCTGGTGCATATCATCTACTTTGTTGTTTGAAGCGGCATCTAACTCAAATATGTTGAAAGAAAAATCTTCTTCTATTTGGTCTAAATTTTCGGTTTTTCCGGTATTAACGGCTTTAGCCATAATACGGGCACAGGTGGTTTTGCCCACTCCCCTAGGACCACAAAATAAAAATGCTTGTGCTAAATGGTCGTTTTCTATACTTCTTTTTAGTGTGGTAGTAATTTGTTCTTGACCTACTACATCTTCAAAAGTTTGCGGTCGGTATTTTCTTGCAGAAACTATATAACTCATAGATGAGTAAAGGTATATTATTTTTTTGTTTCTGTTTTGTTAATTATTTAAAACATATCAACAGAACGGAATTATAGCAAATTATTTTCTAAGAGCATTTTAAGTGTAAGCAAGCTTAATGCAAAAAAAGCAATAAAGCCTATTATTAGTAATCTACCAATATTGTAGCCTTGTTTTTGCCAGTATTTGGCATTAAAAAAAGAAAGTAAAGTACTTAACACAATGGCTGATATGTAATATGATGTATGCAAAGTTTTGCAAAAATATGCTGAAAAAAATAAACCGAAGTGATTAGAAGCACAAACCAAATGTAAGTATTT
>JACJYS010000014.1 GCA_020635995.1 Chitinophagales bacterium
ACATAAAGTCTGAAAAATAATTTCACATTCCATAATGTTCCCCCACCTGAAAAGGAGGGGAAAAAGGGGTGGTTTTATAAAAGTATGTGAAATTATTTTTTAGATACAATATAAATAAAAATGAAAAATCATAAACATACCTACGACAAAGACGGCAACATAACTTGCTGTACATTGGAAGAAAAAATCTATAATACGCCAATTCATACGCATGATGACGGACACAACCACGACCATGCACACAATGCCGAAAACGGTATGTTGAAACTGTTTTTGCCGAGTATTATTTCATTGGTGCTTTTGCTCTCTGCTATTTTGTTAGATAATTTTTGGCAGCCGCCTTGGTTTTCTAATTGGATAAGAGTTTTATGGTATCTCATAGCATATATTCCTGTAGGATTGCCGGTACTTAAAGAAGCCGTGGAAAGTATTGGCAAAGGACAGTTTTTTTCCGAGTTTTTCTTAATGAGTATTGCTACCATTGGTGCATTTGCCATAGGCGAATATCCGGAAGGTGTTGCCGTTATGTTGTTTTATGCCGTAGGCGAAGTTTTTCAAACATTGGCAGTTTCTAAAGCAAAAGCAAATATAAAATCTTTGTTAGACCAAAGACCGGATGAAGCAACTGTTTTAAGAGATAATTTACCGATTAAAATTAAAGCCGAAACGGTGGCTGTTGGCGATATTATTCAACTAAAACCTGGCGAAAAATTGGCTTTAGACGGATTGCTTATTTCTGAAACTGCCGCTTTTAATACAGCAGCTTTAACCGGAGAAAGCAAACCCGATACTAAAATGAAAGGCGATAATGTATTGGCAGGAATGATTAACTTAAATACCGTTAGCCAAGTAAAAGTTACTACAGCTTATACAGACAGCAAATTGAGTAAAATTTTAGAACTGGTACAAAATGCAACGGCACAAAAAGCGCCAACAGAGTTGTTTATCAGAAAATTTGCCAAAATTTACACACCTATTGTAGTGCTATTAGCCGTTTTAATTTGTTTTTTGCCTTATTTATGGATAGAAAATTATGTATTTAAAGATTGGCTGTACCGAGCTTTGATATTCTTGGTTATTTCTTGTCCGTGTGCTTTGGTTATCAGTATTCCATTAGGATATTTTGGCGGTATAGGTGCTGCCAGCCGAAATGGAATTTTAATAAAAGGCAGTAATTTCTTAGATACTTTGGCTACCATTAAAAATGTAGTGATGGACAAAACAGGCACACTTACAGAAGGCGTGTTTAAAGTGCAAGAAGTTAAGTTTTTAGAAACCGTAGATGAAAATAAAATTTTACAATTGGTAAACGCACTTGAAAGCCATAGCACACATCCGGTAGCTACTGCTATTCATCAGTATGTTGGCGTAGTTGATACCAATATACAACTTAAAAATATAGAAGAAATAGCAGGACACGGCTTAAGAGCAGAAACAGAAGATACAATATTATTGGTTGGCAATTTTAAACTGTTAGACAAGTATAATATTCAGTATAATATTGATTTAAGCACCATAGTTTATACGGTTATTGCTATAGCTTACAATAAAAAATTTGTAGGATATATTACCATAGCCGATGAAATAAAAAAAGATGCAAAAGCAAGCATACAAAATTTAAAAGCCATAAATGTTGAGCCAACAATGCTTAGTGGCGATAAAAATTCGGTGGTACAGTTTGTAGCCAATCAATTAGGTATAAATAATGCTTATGGAGATTTACTGCCGGAAGATAAGGTAAACAAAGTAAAAGCCATTAAAGCCAAAAATGAAACGGTAGCTTTTGCGGGCGATGGCGTAAACGATGCTCCGGTAGTAGCACTTAGCGATGTAGGTATAGCCATGGGTGGTTTGGGCAGCGATGCCACTATAGAAACAGCAGATATAGTAATACAAGACGACAAGCCGAGCAAAATACCTATGGCAATAAATATTGGTAAAGCAACTAAAAAAATAGTTTGGCAAAATATAACAATGGCATTTGTAGTAAAAGCTATTGTTTTAATATTGGGTGCAGGCGGATTGGCAACTATGTGGGAAGCTGTTTTTGCAGATGTAGGCGTTGCACTATTAGCCATACTCAATGCTGTAAGAATACAAAGAATGAAATTTAATATGTAACGTAAGAATTAGTCTAAACAAGAATTATTTGTAGTTTTGCCTATGAACAAGGAATATTTACGCAAGTTTTTGCGTTATTACCAAACAAAATTTTAAAATTATGAACAGTAAAAATTTAATAGTAAAAGGGTTTATTATGTTGGTGATAGTTTTATCTCTTGCTTCTTGTAGCAAAGATGACAATAATACTGACCAAGAAACTATAAACCAGATAGAAGACAGAGTAGAAAGTGGTACATGGCGTATTACAAAATTTATTGACTCGGGAGATGATGAAACCAGCAATTTTTCAGGTTATAATTTCACATTCAATAGCTCAGGAACATTAAATGCCAATAATGGCTCAAACGACTATAATGGCACTTGGAGTGTTACGGATAGCAACAGTAGCGATGATGATGACAGTTTTGACGATTTAGATTTCAATATCTTTTTTAACCTTACCAATAATTTTGAAGACTTAAATGACGATTGGGATATTTTATCTCACACTGCTTCTAAAATAGAGTTAAAAGACGTAAGCGGTGGTAACGGTGGAACAGATTACTTAACTTTTGAAAAAAATTAAAAAAAGTTGAGTGCAGAACAAACTGCCATACGAACAACTTACATTAGTATATTAGGAAATGCCAGCTTAGCTTTAATAAAAGCCTTAGCTGGCTTTTTTGGCAATTCTTTTGCCCTTATAGCAGATGCTATAGAATCTACGTCCGATATTTTTTCGTCTGTATTTGTATTACTTGGGTTTAAGTATGCAGAAAGACCTCCAGACGAAAATCATCCTTATGGACATGGCAAAATAGAACCTTTAATTACTTTTATTGTAGTAGCTTTTTTGGTTATTTCAGCATCGGTTATCGCTTATGAAAGCGTACAAAATATACGCACTCCTCACGAAGCTCCAAAAGCATGGACACTTATTATTTTAGGAACTATTATACTTTGGAAAGAGCTATCTTACCGTTTTGTAATAAAGAAAAGCAAAGAAACAAATAGCACTTCTTTAAAAGCAGATGCGTGGCACCATAGAAGCGATGCCATAACCTCTTTAATGGCATTTGTAGGTATTTCTATTGCTTTATTGTTTGGAAAAGGTTTTGAAAGTGCCGATGATTGGGCGGCATTATTTGCTTCGGGGTTTATTTTATACAATTGCTACCTAATTTTTAGACCCGCATTAGGCGAAATAATGGACGAACATCTTTATGATGATTTAATAGAAGAAATTAGAGAAAAATCTATGGAGATAGAAGGTGTTTTAGAAACAGAAAAATGTTTTGTTAGAAAACACGGCATGAGATATTTTGTTGATTTACACTTAGTTGTAAATGGAAATATACCTGTTAAAGAAGGACATAAAATTGGTCATGACGTGCAAGAACACTTAATAAAATCTATTGATAATTTAGAAAATGTACTGGTGCATATAGAGCCCGATAGTTTTGATTAGAGTTAACTTTTCTTTTAACTAATATTTGTTATTTAAAATTTGTAACTTCCCATTTAGTTACTAAGTTTGTATTAATCCTAAGTGTGTATATGTTTACTTGTATTATTATTGATGATGAATTACATTGCAGAGAAAGACTTTTGGCTTTGCTTGAAAGTAATGGCAGTTTTGAAATAGAAGGAGTGGCAACCAATGTGAAAGAAGGAATTAAACTATTAGACAATATTACCCCAGATATATTGTTTTTAGATGTAGAAATGCCCGAAGGAACAGGCTTTGATGTGCTGGAAAGAAAGAAAAACGAGCTAAAAAATACTAAAGTAATATTTACCACTGCTTATGATAAATATGCAGTAAAAGCCATAAAAAACAGTGCATTTGATTATTTGCTAAAACCCATTAATGAAGAAGCACTCAATGAAGTTTTATTAAAATTAAATCAAAACGAGCAAGTACATACCAAACAAATAGACAATCTTATTGATAGTTTACATTCTAAAAAATTTGAAAAACTGGTTATAAACACCGTTAATTCTTTTGAAATTATTAACAAAGAAGAAATTGTTTTGTGCGAGTCAGATACTAGCTATAGCTATATTGTATTAGATAATAATTCTAAAATAATAACCAGTATTAACATGAAAAAACTAAATGAACTTATAGATAATCCTAATTTTTTTAGAGTGCACAATTCATACATCATTAACCTTTATAAAATAAAATCAGTAGATAAAAAAGGAGAAATAATTATGAATAATGGTTCTATAGTGCCCATTTCAAGAAGAAAGAAAGATGAGTTTTATAAGAAAATAGGAATTTTGTAAAAAGAAATATTTGATTCCCGTATCTTTATTTTAGCCAAAATCCTAAAATGTCAAAAAACAATATTGAAATATTAAAAAACAAGTTAATTGTAGCTACTGATTTTAGAGAAATTCAAGAAACTAAGCTACTACTTGCCAAGTTATTAATTTTAAGTAATGTTGAAGAGGCATTAGTATTATGTAATGAAATTATAAGTGTAACAGAGCACCAAAAGGAATATCACGATTTATTTTATAAAGCAAATGCTATTTTAATACGCCATTTTGCTCACAGAGGTAATTTTGATAAAATAACACAGTTAAATAACAAAATTTCTTTAATTAAACATCCAAATATAACTATAGATACTACTACTGAAGTAGAATTTAGCTTTATGTTTATTTACAAATATTTGAATAAATTAGATGATGCCTTAGTATTAGGTAAAAAATTATTGGAAGAAAATTACAAATTTCTAAATAAGGAGAATAAAATAAATTTTCATCTGCACATGGGAGAGTTGTATATGAAACTAACCTATAAAGATTTAGCTGCGGAAGAACTGAATAAAGGATTGCAATTATTTGAAGAAGACGAAGAAACCCAAGATAAAGCAAATTTCCATTTTACATTTGGAATGTTAATGTATGAAGACAAAAAATATGAGATAGCCATTAACCAATTAAATAAAGCAAAAGAAATAGAATTAAAAAATGAGGGAAGGGCCATACCAAAAGCACAGATATTTGCAATGTTGGCAAGGTGCTACATGAGTATTAATAATAAAAAGAAAATGTTGGCATCTAATAGCCAAGCTCAAAAATATGCCTTGCTATCTAATAATCCAGTTTTTAATAAATTGATTATAGGAGAGCAAATAGATTTATTTGTTAAAGTAAATAAAATAAAGGAAGCAATAGAAATAGGGAATATATTAAGAAAGGATAAAGAATATAAAAAAAATGATAGCTTTTATTACGGTAGCTTAAACATGTTGGCGGCAGCTTATTTAAAGCAAAAAAATATTGATGAAAGCATAGCATGTGCCAAAAAGTGTAGTATCTATTATAAAAAAACCGAAAGAAAATTAAATTTGAGAGACAGCTACGAAATTTTAATGAAATGCTATGAAGAAAAAAAAGACTTTATAAATCTTGCAGCATTTCAAAAGAAATATATTCTGTTATTAGAAGATTTGAATAAAGAAAAAGAACACAATGCCATAGAACAATTTGAAATAAAATATAAAACGGCAGAAAATGAAATAGAAATAGAAAAGCAAAAATCGGAATCCATAAAATTTCATTTGCAAGCACTGCGTTCGCAAATGAATCCTCATTTTATATTTAATGCTATAGATTCTGTAGTTTATAATATGGATAAAGGCGAGTTTGATAAATCAAAGCAATTACTTGCCAGTTTTGCCCGTTTAATGCGTGCCAATATTGAGTTTACTGAGCAAGCCAATATCAGTTTAGAAGAAGAGATTCGTTTTTTAAAAGATTATTTAGTTGTAGAGCAAAGCAGACTACACCAAGCCTTTGATTTTGAAATAAACTACCATAAAGATTTAGAAATTGATTTTATAGAACTACCCAGCATGTTGCTACAGCTTTTTGTAGAAAACGCCATAAAGCACGGCATAATGCCTTTAACAGAAAGGAAAGGAAAAATAGAACTAACATTTGAAGATAAAGACGATATGCTCCTTTGCACTATTACAGATAATGGCATAGGCAGAAAAAAAGCAAAAGAAATACGCAATGCTAAAAGTCATTTGGGGAAATCTACCAAAATAATAGCCGAAAGACTACGCATGTTGGAGCAGCATTTTTCATATAAAATTACGGTTTCTTATACCGATTTATATAATAAAAGCAAGCAAGCTGCCGGTACAAGCGTACAAATATCTATTCCCATATAATGAGGGGAGGTATTAGTTGTTGGTGAATAGTCGTTAGTTATTGGTCATTAGTCAATAGACTTTCGTTATTTATAATATTCATAAAACTTTGCGTCTTTAACGTCTTTGCGAGAGGAAAAAGTCAATAGTCATTGGTCAATAGGCTTTTGTTATTTATAATTTATCTTTTATAATTTGTAATTACCTATTCATGAAACTTTGCGTCTTAGCGTCTTTGCGAGAGGAAAAAGTCATTAGTCAATCAAAATTCTAACATTTCCCTTTTACCGAATTTGCCCTAAAACCTACCATTTAACACCCAAAACCTACCACTTACAAAACGCCACCTTATTTATTAGGCATTTTAAATAAGCAATATTATATTTGCTTGAGATCCATAAGCTCCATATGAATGAAAAATAGCTACCTAAAAAATTCTTTATTATCTAATCTAATTGTTTTAGTTCTATCATTTTGCAAAAAAATAAAAATATTGCAATCAATATTTATGTGTAAAAAGATAACAATATTTATATTGTTAATTTTATTTATATTTAATAATGTACTAACTTTTGGGCAATGTACTTATACTAATTCTTTAGCAACCGCTTACAATCAAAATAATGGACAAAGAGGTGTAATGTTTGATATTGTGGCTACTAACGCTGTAACCATAAATTGCTTAGATGCCAATTTATATGCAGGGACAACATCAACTTATGAAATATATTATAAAGTGGGGAGTTTTATAGGTTTTGAAAACACATCTTCTGCATGGACGCTTATTGGTACAGCTACAAATGTTACTTCTTTAGGCACTAATATACCCACTTATATACCAATAAACATAAATATTTCTATACCATCAGGGCAAACATATGGATTTTATGTTACTAATACTTCCGGTGGCGGAATTAGCTACACAGATGGCACGCTACCTAACAATAATTTAGCAAATGATCCTAATATTACTATAGAGGGGGGAGTAGGTAAATCATATCCATTTGGATTAACTTTTAGCTATAGATATTTTAATGGTACCATTCATTATAGCGTTTGTATGCCTGTAACAGCCTCCATTATAGACACTGCCAACTGTGATAGTGTAAACATTTCGGGAACTTGGTACACGACTAATCAAACCGTGAATGATACGATTGTTGGCGGTGCTGCTAACGGTTGCGATTCTATTACACCTTATAATGTGATTATTCTTTTTGGAGATTCTACGTTTAGTACAGCTACCTCATGCTTACCTGCCGATACAGGTTATCTTACTTCTTCATTTACCAATGTGAATGGTTGCGATTCTACACATACAGTTTATACTTCGCTCTTAGCTTCG
>JACJYS010000015.1 GCA_020635995.1 Chitinophagales bacterium
TCTGGTGCACCTAAAGTTTTAATGTATTGTTCAAATCTTTGTTGGCTAAATTTTCCGGTTTCGTCAGCAAAAGAACTTTTTATAGAAGGATGTTGAAATTCATCTACAAAAAATAATGCTTTTTGCTCTTCGTCATCCACTTGAATACCTAATTTTTTATAGGTTTCGTTTTTTAGGGTTTCGCCAAGCATTTCATTGTAAGTACTGCTACGTACCATTTCTCTTTGTTGCTCAGATAAAGAACTTCCTGCCTCCAACTGACCTTGTTGTATTAAGTTTTGAAGCATGAATTGTTCATTAGCTTTTAGTCTGTCTTCAAATGCTCTGTAAGGAATTTCTTCTCCATTTACTTTTAATAGTGCTGTTCCTGCTCTTTGAGGACCATTTTTAGCACCTCCCATGTCCATTAAAATAAATGCCAACATAGCAAAGGCTATCAAAACGATTAGCAATCCGCCTAGTCGTTGTCTTATGGTTCCAATTACTGCCATTTATATATACTTTTTTGTAGTTTTACGTTTAAGGTGTGCAAATATACGCTATTCATAGTATTTTTAACCTTAAATGAATAAAAAAGATACAACTACATGTGGATATTTGTTGATAATGAGGTAGATACTTATAATTTTCTACCTTTTGCCACTCTCAGATTTCTTTGTTCTTTATTAATTTTTTTGAGATTTACCATTAAAAAAGAATTTAGTGAGCCATTAGATATTTGATATACTTTATTGTTGTACGTTACTTTTGCTCCCGTATTTGGGTTGTATTTTTCTTTAAGTCGCAAGTAATATCTGTTATTTCTTTTTGGGTCAATGCCAAACACAAGGAAATGGCTGTCGTCAAGTTCAAAACTTATGGCTACTTTATTAGAGGGTAGAGATGTTACAACTCCGGGAGTTTTAGCTTGAATAATTATTTCTTCAACTTCTTTACCGTCTATTATTTTTATTTTTCCCGATTCTATGCCTGTTTCATTGTTGTTAAGCTCTCTATGTAAAATTATGGTGTTAGAATTATAAAACTGAATGCTTTTAAGCTCATTGTCAGACCACTTATTTTCTACTTTAAGATTTTCTGTAAAGGGTACAAGTGTTTTGCAAGAAGAAAACAATAGGATAAGGCTACTTACTAAAATGATATTTTTCATGGTAATAGGAATTTTAAAAACTTGTAAATCAATTAAAATGCCAAGTTTTAGAAAAGGGGTAAAAAAATATTAATTGTTAATGTCTAATTAATGGCGGACGTAATATTTTTTAACTTGACAGGTTTAATTATTATTGTAGAGATTGCTTCGTTCGTACCTCACTCGCAAGGACGTGTTTATGTAGGTTCGTCTTTGCGAACGGAGTGAAGCAATCTGTAGCTGTCTATATTAAATCAAACTCTTTAGATTGCTTCGTTCGTACCTCACTCGCAAGGACGTGTTTATGTAGGTTCGTCTTTGCGAACAGAGTGAAGCAATCTCATTATTGTTCGGGATTACCGTATGCACGGTAATGACGTTTTGGGGAGAGTTTTTTTTCTGTCTCGTTTGTCATTCCTCTATTTCTACCTATCGGCAGACAGGTATCGGCAGACATGGTGCGGAGGCAGGAATCTCAAAGTCAAAAATACAAATGTAACCAAATAGGTTAAGTAGCCGAGATTGGACTATTATATATTCCTAATAGGTATAACATTACCTTTTCTTTACTATCAAAATTTCATCATTGCTAAATGCCATCCATGCCAAATCATAAAGCCAATAAAACGTTTTTCCCTGCGAGTTTACGTTTATATGTGTGTGATATTTATAAGAAAATTTCTTTTTATCCAATACCATGCGTTGAGTTTTTATCTGTGTTTTGTGTTTGCCTATTATCTCTAATAAAATACTTCTATTGCGGTGCAAAATCTTATCAATTTCAAAAGCAACACCTTTGGTTACCTTTCGTAAATTTGTATGGTAATAATTTTTGCAGGCATTAGAGCAAAACAATTTATCACTTCTTCCTTTAATTTCTTTTTTACAAATTTTACATTTATTCATTAGTTATATTCCTTTAATATAAAGACTTTAGCTATTATCCGTTTTTAACGGTTAATATACAGCTAAGTTTTAACTTTTTCTAATTATTATTATTTTCTGCGTTACATTCGTAGTATGAAAGTGGTAACTGCATATGAGTTTATAGAGCAAAAAATGCTGCAACGCAACTATGCACAGCGTACCATAGATGTATATATAGGCTGTTTAAGGCAGTTTGCCGCTTATTGTAGATTGCACCAAT